>NZ_JAJJND010000079.1 GCF_029759835.1 Acetobacter sp. AN02 | reverse complement strand
CGATTGTCCGGGCGCATAAGCATAGTGCCGGAGCTCTCAAAAAAGGGGGACGGATCAGGCCATCGGACGATCACGAGACGGGTTGACGACAAAGATCCATGCCATCTGCGATGCCTTGGGCAACCCGGTGGGGTGCTGTCACGTTAACTGATGTTAGGTGACTGAAGGCCGGAGAAGGGATTGTCATGCGGCGAGAGCGGTCGCGCTGTTCCATTGAGCGAAAGCCCTGATACGATGGATATGACGGGAAAGAGCGGTGGCAATCTCTTCGTCCGGAGAAGACACCAGAAAAATTGATACAAAGTTAAAGGGGCGCAGGAATTTCCCCGTCTGGCTCTTCCGGCAGGAGAGATGCCGAGACGGAACTGAGGATGGCGTCCTCGTGACGGATGATCCGCCGTGCGTATTTCAGTGCCCGGTAGTGATCGCCGGTGACTGCGGCCTGCAATGCGCCCGTGAGAAGGGTACGTGCGGATTCGGAGGTTGTTTCGCGGATGAATATGCTGATGAGGTATCGTGCTTCCTCAAGCGCGCGCATCTGTTCTTCCGGGGTGCCGACATAGGCGGTCTGGAGCGCGTAATAGATGCGGCGGGCCGGGCTGGAGGCGTCTTCGGGGCGCATGATCTGCCGTCCGAACAGAAAGCGTGCCTTGTTGACGAGGCGGATCTGTGCGGGGGAGAGGAAGTGAATTGCGGCGCCGTTGATGATCATACGGTCATCAGTTTCGAGTCGGATGCCAAGACCGGCCATTTTTCATCCCTTTGGTTCGTTTTCGCGACGGGATGAGAAATAGCAGGGGTATATTTAATGACAGGTTAACAGAACGGAGTCGTTTTTTCTGGTTCAGGTTCAGTTAAGGTGTATGCTCCGTCTGGATATTTCGTAACCGGTCTCAGGAGGGCAGACATGTCGGATCATATTTACAGGATTGTCGAGCTTGCGGGCTCATCGCCGGACTCGATTGAGAAGGCCATTGAAAACGCGGTCGAGCGTCTTGCCGAGAAGAAAAAGACGCTGCGCTGGTTTGAGGTTGTCAGCACGCGCGGTCATGTGGAGAACGGGAAGGTGAGCCATTATCAGGTGACGCTGAAGGTTGGTCTCACCCTCGGGGACTGAGTTTTCAGACCCTGCGGACGATATAGGTCTCTCGCAGGGCGTCCGTGATCTGGTCTGCGTGGCCAGGGTCACGGGCTTCGATCAGCACTTCCAGTTCCGCGGCCTGGACGGACGGGGCGGCGAAGAGGCGCTGATGGGAGACTTCGAGAATATTTCCGCCGGCGTCGCCTATGGTTTTTGAGATGTCTGCGAGGATTCCCGGACGATCCGGAATTTCCATGACGAGACGCAGCAGGCGGCCGTCGCGCAGCATGGCGCGCAGCAATGTGTTGGCGAGAATCCGCGTATCGACATTTCCGCCTGAGACGGGAAGGGCGACCCTGCGGTCCCGGAACAGGTCGGGATAGGTCATGACGGCGGCGAGGGCTGCCGCGCCTGCTCCCTCACTGACCTGCCGTGCGCCTTCGGCCAGCAGGGTTATGGCGTCCTCTACGGCGCGTTCCGTGACGATGAGCACCTTCGAGACATCACGGCGGATGACCTCGCTGGTCAGGCGGCCGATTGTCGTGACTGCGATTCCCTCGGCGATGGTCGGGCCGCCCGGGGGGGTGATTTCCTCTGCGGGAAAGCGGGCGAGGGAGGAGTAGCTCTCGACCTGAACGCCGATGATTTCGGTTGCCGGGGACAGGGCTCTGGTGGCAACCGCGCATCCGGCGAGCAGGCCGCCGCCGCCGATGGGCATGACGAGTGCGTCCTGGGGTCCGGAGTCTTCCAGGAGTTCCATGGCCAGGGTGCCCTGGCCGGCCATGATTCCCGGATCGTCATACGGATGGATGAAGATCCGGCCCTCACGCTGCTGCATATCCCGGGCGAAGAGCGAGGCTTCCGTGAAATCGTTGCCTTCCAGCAGGACTCTCGCGCCCCATGCAGCGGTGCGCGTGACCTTTGCGACGGGGGTAAAGCGCGGCATGACGATGACGGTATCGATACCGAGCAGGCTGGCGTGGCGGGCGACGCCCTGTGCGTGATTCCCGGCGGAAACGGCGATCACGCCGCGGGCGCGTTCTTCCGGGGTCAGCAGGGCCAGACGGTTCGCGGCGCCGCGTTCCTTGAAGGAGCCGACGGCCTGGAGGTTCTCGAGCTTGAGGGTAATGTCCGCGCCGGTCGCTTTCGAGAGGGCGTGGGAGGGGACGGAAGGCGTGCGCAGTACGCGGCCGCTGATCCGCCGTGCAGCGTCCTGCACGTCTCCGAAAGTGACCATTGGGAAGACCTTTACAGACTCAGGCGTAGATGACCGTAAGGATTTCGTAGGTTCTGTCGCCGCCGGGAGCCGGAACGGAGACCGTATCGCCGACTGATTTCCCGATGAGGGATTTTGCGAGGGGCGAGGAGATCGAGAGGAGACCCTGTTTGATGTCGGCTTCATGCACGCCGACGATCTGATAGGCCGTTTCCTTTTCGGTGTCCTCGTCGAGCAGCGTGACGCGTGCGCCGAATTTGACCTGATCTCCGGACAGGGTGGACGGATCGATGACTTCTGCCGTTGCGATCAGTTCCTCAAGCTCCAAGACGCGGCCTTCGATGAAGGACTGCCGGTCTCTTGCGGCGTGGTATTCCGCATTTTCGGACAGATCGCCGTGGGCGCGTGCTTCTGCGATCGCCCGGATCACGGCCGGACGTTCCTCGGATTTGAGGCGGCGCAGTTCGTCCTCAAGACGCTGCAGCCCTGGGGCCGTCATCGGAATCTTCTGCAAAATGGTATCCCCGGACTCTGCGGGTGCCGGTCTGTCCACCGGCACCGGTAAAAGGAGAGGCTGCCGGACAGGCGGCAGCAGAACCGGAACGGGGCTCCGGTTCAGAAAGACCCGCTAAAATACGACTGAAGCGGCGCGACATCAAGCGGACCTTCCTTCAGGGCGCTGATGGCGTGGGCTGCGGCGCGTGCGCCTGCGATGGTCGTATAGTGCGGGATACCCATGGTGAGGGCGGAACGGCGGATGTCATAGCTATCCGCCACGGACTGTGCACCCTGGGCCGTGTTGATGACCATCTGCACTTCTCCGGAGCGGATGGCATCCACGCAGTGCGGCCGGCCTTCGAGCACCTTATTGACCACCCGTACTTCGATTCCGGCGTTGCGGAGCACGGCTGCGGTGCCCCGTGTGGCGAGGATGGAGAAGCCCATTCCGGAGAGGGTGCGGGCGATGGGGGGCAGTGCAGCCTTGTCGCTGTCGCGCACGGAGAGAAACACGCCTCCGGAGAGCGGCAGCCGGACACCTGCGCCGAGCTGTGCCTTTGCAAAGGCACGCTCGAAGGAGGTGTCGAGGCCGATAACCTCTCCGGTCGAGCGCATTTCCGGGCCGAGGATCGTGTCCACGTCCTGGAAGCGGTGGAACGGGAAGACGGCTTCCTTGACGGCGACATGCGGCACGACGGCGCGGTCATCGAGCGGGAAGTCTTTGAGAGGGGCACCTGCCATGACGCGGGCGCCGATCTTGGCGACCGGGACGCCCGTGGCCTTGGCGACGAAGGGGACCGTGCGGGAGGCGCGTGGGTTGACCTCAAGGACGAATATCTCGTCACCCTTGATGGCATACTGCACGTTCATCAGGCCGATGATCCCGAGTTCCCGCGCCATGGCCTCGGTCTGCTGCCGGAGTTCGGCCACGATGGCCGGGGAGAGGCTGTAGGGCGGCAGGGCGCAGGCGCTGTCTCCGGAGTGGATGCCTGCTTCCTCGATATGTTCCATGACCCCGGCGACATAGACATCGGTTCTGTCGGACACGCAGTCCACATCGGCTTCGATGGCGTCGTTCAGATAGCGGTCGATCAGCACCGGACCTTCCGCGATATCCTGTCCTGCAAGGCGCAGTGCGACCTGCATGTAGCGGCGCAGGCCGGGATGATCATGGACGATCTCCATGGCGCGTCCGCCGAGGACGTAGGACGGGCGGATCACGACCGGGTATCCGATCCGGTTTGCGATTTCCTCGGCTTCCTGCGGGGAGCGGGCGATTCCGTTTTCCGGCTGTTTCAGCCCGAGCTTGCGGAGCAGTGCCTGGAAGCGTTCGCGGTCCTCGGCACGGTCGATGGCGTCTGCGGGCGTGCCGAGCAGCGGGATGCCGGCCTCTTCCAGCGCGCGGGACAGCTTGAGAGGGGTCTGGCCGCCGTACTGCACGATGCAGCCGATAACCTCGCCTTTCGTCTGTTCAAGGCGGATCAGGGAGATCACGTCCTCGGCTGTCAGCGGTTCGAAATAGAGGCGGTCTGACGTGTCGTAATCCGTCGAGACGGTTTCCGGGTTGCAGTTGACCATGATGGTCTCGAAACCGGCCTCGCGCAGGGCATAGGCGGCATGGACGCAGCAGTAGTCGAACTCGATTCCCTGGCCGATGCGGTTCGGACCGCCGCCGAGGATGACGATCTTCTTCCGCGCGGTCGGTGCGGCTTCGCAGGACGGCGTGTTAAATCCGCCTTCGTACGAGGAGTACATATAAGGTGTGGCAGAGGTGAATTCGCCCGCGCAGGTATCGATCCTTTTATAGACCGGCAGCACGTTAAGGCGCAGGCGCAGGTCGAGAATATCCTTTTCCTGCGTGCCGGACAGGCGGGCGAGCTGGCGGTCCGAGAAGCCTGCAGCTTTCAGGCGGCGCAGGGCCAGGGCATCTGTCGGCAGCCCGTGATCCAGCACGGTTTTTTCCAGAGCGACAATTTTCTCAAGCTCGCGCAGGAACCAGGGCTCGAAGCGGCAGGCATCGGATATCTCCTCCACCGAAAGTCCGGCGCGCAGAGCCTGTGCGGCCATGAGGATGCGCTCGGGGCGGGGCTGCGAGAGAGCGGCGCGGAAGGCGTCGGGTCCGCCGTCTCCCGGCTCCGGCACCGGGTCCAGCCCGGTCAGGCCGGTTTCCATGGAGCGCAGGCCTTTCTGCAGCGCCTCAGGGAAGGTGCGGCCGATGGCCATTGCTTCTCCGACCGATTTCATGGAGGTGGAGAGCAGGGCCGGGGTGTTGGGGAATTTCTCGAAGGTGAAGCGGGGGATCTTCACGACGACATAGTCGATGGTCGGCTCGAAGGAGGCCGGAGTCGCGCCGCCGGTGATATCGTTGGCGAGTTCGTCGAGCGTGTAGCCGACGGCGAGCTTGGCGGCGATTTTTGCGATCGGGAAACCGGTGGCTTTCGAGGCCAGGGCGGAGGAGCGGGAGACGCGCGGGTTCATCTCGATGACGACCATGCGGCCGTCTTCGGGGTTGATGCCGAACTGCACGTTCGAGCCGCCGGTCTCGACGCCGATGGCCCGCAGACAGGCGATGGAGGCGTCGCGCATCCGCTGATATTCCTTGTCGGTCAGCGTGAGTGCGGGGGCGACGGTGATGGAGTCTCCGGTATGGACGCCCATCGGGTCGATATTCTCGATGGAGCAGACGATGATGCAGTTATCCGCTTTGTCACGGACGACTTCCATCTCGAACTCTTTCCATCCGAGGACGGATTCTTCGATCAGGACTTCCGTTGTGGGGGAGGCGGCGAGGCCTCCGGAGACGATCTGCTCGAATTCCTCGAGGTTATAGGCGATGCCGCCGCCGGAGCCGCCCATGGTGAAGGAGGGGCGGATGACGGAGGGCAGCCCGGTCTGCTTCAGGGCCTCACGGGCTTCTTCCAGCGTGTGTGCGATATGGCTGCGCGGGCTTTCGATCCCGATGGCGTCCATGGCCTCCCGGAATTTCTGACGATCTTCTGCGCGGTCGATCACGTCGGCCCGTGCTCCGATCAGCTCCACGCCGTGCTTTTCCAGAAAGCCCGAGGCGTCCAGCGCCATGGCCGCGTTGAGCGCGGTCTGCCCGCCCATCGTCGGCAGGACGGCGTCCGGCTTTTCCCGCAGGATGATCCGCTCCACGAATTCGGGGGTGATCGGCTCGACATAGGTGGCGTCGGCCAGTCCCGGATCGGTCATGATCGTGGCCGGGTTCGAGTTCAGGAGGATGACGCGGTAGCCTTCCTCTTTCAGGGCCTTGCAGGCCTGGGCGCCGGAATAGTCGAACTCACAGGCCTGGCCGATGACGATCGGGCCCGCGCCGATGATGAGGATGGATTTCAGGTCGGTACGACGGGGCATGGTAGACTCACTCTTCGGTCAGGGGCTGGAGGGAGATGACGGGATCGATGCGGCGCGCATCCGTGTCGCGCATCCGCAGCAGATAGGTTTCGAACAGGGGAACAGTGAAGGCGGTGTCTCCGAAGGCGGGGCTCCAGATCAGGCCTTTACGGATCAGGGAGGTGCGCAGCGCGGCGGCGTTGCGGACATTCATGCCGAGCCTGGCTGCGATCTCGCCCGAGCGGTGGGTTCCGGGGCCGAGTTCGGCCATGGCGATGCAGTAGTCATGCTCGCGCGGGGTCAGGCGGGCCGAGCGCATCCGGAAAAAGCTTTTATCCAGCGCGGTGATGGCGATTTCCGTGGCGACCTGCACGTCGCCGGGGTGGATGTCCGGTCCGTGTGCGACGTTCCAGCTGTGCCAGGCCCATTCCTGTATGAAATAGGGATAGCCACGGGTAACGCGGAAGACCTCGTCCACGGCTGCCTCCGTGAAGGTCACGCCTTCGCGTTCTGCGGGCAGGCAGAGCGCGTCCGCGATGTCGTCCCGCGAGAGGGGGCCGGGCTGCGGGAAGTCGAACAGTCGCTCTGCATAGGTGCGTGACTGACCGCTCAGCGCCACGACATGGGGCAGCCCGGCTCCGGCGAACAGCACGGGCAGTCCGTCGCGGGATGTGCGGTGCAGGGCCATGATCAGCGCGCCCATGTCGCGCGCGGACAGGAACTGGATCTCGTCGAGGCAGATGAGGATGCCGGTTCCGCGTGCCTTTGCCGCTTCTCCGAGTGCGCCCATCAGATCGGACAGATCTGAGTCCAGGTCTCCGCTGTCGGCGGTGCCGGATTCGGATTCGATATCCAGTTCGATCTGCAGATCGTGGTGCTGCAGGCGGATGGTGTGGATGAAGCTGCGGAGCACCCGCAGGGCGCGTCGGGCCTGTGTGCTCAGCGCGCCCGCGCGGTCGAGCGCCAGGGTCATGCGGCGCATATGCGGGATCAGAACCTGCGCCAGCGTCCTGTCTGCCGAGGCCTCAATGAAACAGGTCTGGAAACCTGCCTCTTTTGCCATGTCCCGGACCCGGGCCAGGAGCACGGTCTTGCCCACGCCGCGCAGGCCCGTTGCGACGAATCCGCGTGCACTGCGCCCCTGGAGGGTGCGCTGAATCGCGACAGCGGTCTCGTTCAGGAGGTCCTGCCGTCCGGCCAGTTCCGGCGGGGAGGCGCCGGCTCCGGGGACGTAGGGGTTGCGGACGGGGTCCATGAGCGAACGGGATGGTTCAGCGTGCGTTCGTATGCCGGTCGATCAGTTCCGCGAACCGTTCGAACAGATAGAAACTGTCTGAAGGTCCGGGGCTGGCCTCCGGGTGGTACTGCACGGAAAAGGCGGGATATTTATCCGAGGCGATACCTTCGTTGGAGCCGTCGAACAGGCTTGTATGCGTGACACGGACGCCCTCGGGCAGGGAGGTCTCGTCCACGGCGAATCCGTGGTTCTGGCTGGTGATCTCGACCTTTCCTGTGGAGAGGTCTTTCACCGGCTGGTTCGCTCCGCGGTGACCCTGCGCGAGTTTGTAGGTTTTCGCGCCCAGTGCCAGCCCCAGAAGCTGGTGACCAAGGCATATTCCGAAGATCGGTTTGCCGGCCTCCAGAACGCCGCGGATGGCGGGAACGGCATATTCCCCGGTGGCAGCCGGATCACCGGGGCCGTTGGAAAGGAATACGCCCTCGGGATTGAAGGAGAGAATTTCCTCGGCAGTGGCTGTGGCGGGGACGACGGTCACGTCGCATCCGGCGGTTGTCAGGCAGCGCAGGATATTGCGTTTTGCGCCGTAATCCACGGCGACGACCCTGCGACGGCGCTCCGGCAGGGGTTTCGTGCCGTCCGGCCATTCCCACACGCCTTCGGACCATGTGAAGGGTTTGTCGCAGGTGACTTTCTTTGCAAGGTCCATGCCTTCCAGCCCGGGCCAGGCTTTCGCCTGTGCTGTCAGGGCGTCCGTATCGAAGGCACCGGATGCGGGATAGCACAGCACGGCGGTCTGAGGGCCGCCGTTGCGGATATGCAGCGTGAGGGCGCGGGTATCCACGCCGCAGATTCCCGGGATATTCCGTTCCGTGAGCCAGGTGCTGAGGTGTTCCTGCGCACGCCAGTTGGCCGGGTCAGTGATGTCCTGACGGATGACCAGACCGCGTGCGGAGACACGCGGGGCCTCGTTATCGGTGCTGTTGGTGCCGGTATTCCCGATATGGGGGAAGGTGAAGGTGATGATCTGTCCGGCGAAGGAGGGGTCGGTCAGGGTTTCCTGATAGCCTGTCATTCCCGTGGAAAAGCAGATCTCGCCGATGGCGGCGCCGTCCGTATGTGCACCGAAGCCGCGTCCCCACAGCACTGTGCCGTCCGCCAGTACGAGGGCGGCGGTTGCGCCGTCCGGTCTGCAGGAGATGTCGCCGGGCTGCGCGGGAGAGGACGATCGTGTCATCTGTGTTTCCTGAGCGGGGGAGGGGGAGGAAGGCTGCAGATCGTCGAGCGGGATGCCGGTGGCGCGGGCGATGGCGGCCCAGTGCTTGGGGGGAATGGCTTTTGCCTGCCGCCATTTGCGGATGGCCTCAGTGCCGACTCCCGTGACGCGTGCGGCCTCTTCCGGGCCGCCCAGCCGTGCGATGACTGCCTCGACGGATATCGCCATCTGCCTGCTCCGTTCTGTAATCCGTCTGTGTCTAGCAGGTCCCGGGGCGGGATGGGAAGAAAATTCCCAAAGGGGAATCGGAGGGTGGGAAGTTTTTTCCCACCCTTGCATCCGTGATCTTTGTGCGGTTTGTGGGGGGCGGATATGACCACCGGAGAATATATGATGTCCGACGCTTCCCTGCGTACCCGTTTTACGGATGATCTCAAGACCGCAATGAAAAGCGGCGAGAAGGATCGTGTCGCTCTGCTGCGGATGATCGGGGCGAAGCTCAAGGAAACGGACATCGCCGCGCGGGCGAAGGGTGTGGAGCAGGTCGGCGGGGATGAGATCGTGTCCATGCTGCGCGGCATGGCCAAATCCCGTGCGGAATCCGCGCATCTCTATCGTGAGGGCGGCCGTCCGGAGCTGGCGGAGAAGGAAGAGGCGGAGATTGCCATCATCAGGGACTATCTCCCGGCCGAGATGGACGATGCGGCGCTCGGGGCCGAGATTGAGGCGGTCATTGCCGCGACGGGGGCCTCATCCATGAAGGATATGGGCAAGGTCATGGGGGCTCTGAAGGCGAAATTCGGGGCTTCCCTGGATCTGGGGCGGGCGAATGCGGTTCTGAAGGCGCGTCTTGCGGGCTGATCGTTCTGTCTGACGGAAAATTCACGTAACGGTCACGCCGCTGTCTGACCGGAGTCGCTAGAGACGGGACTGGTTTTCCGGACGGAGTGTCTCCGATGTCAGTGCATAAAACAGCCCGTTCTGCCGACTGTCCTGCCTGGTCCTGGCATCAGGCGCTTATCAGGGAGCAGCAGAGTCGTCGCCTGCGGGCGTATTCCGGCTCTGCCTGTGCTGCCAGAGGGGATCGCGAGAGTATTTTTTCGGATCCCGAAAGCGGAAATGATGCTGTCCGTCCGTCTTCCCTGATGCCGGTTACGTGCTGGGAGGCCTGACACTTTTCCGCCACATGTCGCTGTTCTTTTCACCGTGAGACGAAAGGCTTCCTGCCGCGTTGTCTGATTCGCGACGGATACTGAGAGAGCAGAGGGATGCGGGAATGAAGTGTGCAAAGACGGCGACCGGGGTCATTCTGGCCGCTGCCGCTTCCATGGTGTTTCCCGCTCTGGCTTTCCCGTTTTACAGAGACAGACAGGACAGGAAGGCTCTGTCGGGTCTGCATCCGCTTCCGTCTGCAGCGGCTGATCTGCCGGATATTCCGGATGATGATCCGCCGTATGAGGACTGGGATATCGGCACGGGGGTGCGCGGCTATATCTGGCACGCGGGATCGTTCTGCTTCAGCACGGATTTGCTGAATATACCCGGCGTTATGTGAAAGCGTATAATCGCCTGATTCCGCATCTGCTGCATCAGGGTTTTACGGTTTGCGGATTTGATCTGCCGGGACACGGGGAGTCTCCGGGACCTTGGGGTGTTCTGGACGGGGCGGAGGTCGTGCGGCATCACCTGGCGGCGCGGGCGAAGCTGAGGGGGCAGGCGCTTCCGGTTTTCCTTTACGGACATTCCCTGGGCGGTTTTACCGTGGCGGCGAGTGTATCGCGGGATTCCTCCGGTCTTGCAGGTGTGATTCTGGGCAGTGCGGCTCTGGGAAATCCGCTGCCCTGGCCGTTTCCGTCCCTGATGAGAGCTGTTGCGCGGCTTTTTCCGCGACTGCCGCTGGTTCACCTGCCTGCGGACCGGCTGACTCATATTGAGGCCGTGCGCGAAGAGGCGGCACATGATCCGCTGATGTACAAAGGGAGCATGTGTCTGCTGCTGGCGTCTTCCATTCTGAAGATCAGTGCGGCGGATCGCTGTCTTTATCCGGGATGGACGGCCCCTGTTCTGGTTCTGCACGGGACGGAGGATTTCTGTACCGATCCGGTATTCGGCGTGCGGGCGTATGAGGCCATGAGATCGGAGAAGACGCTGTATCTTGTGCCGGGCGCCTATCACGAGCTGCTGAATGATACGCGGCGGGATGATGTGCTGGCGGCGATGCTGGAGTGGCTGGACCGGCGGGTAATACGCTTTATCAGCCGGCTGGTTTGTCTGCGCCGGTGAGATGCACCTACGGTATACGATCCGGATAATGCGCTTTGGAACCATCTTCCTTCCGGCCATTCACTCAGCTGGAACTGTCATCTTCCGACTGTGAGTCCCTGAGTTGCGCGCGTTGTTTCTGTGCGGATGTATGAAAGACAGCCATCATGGGGATCGCAAGAGAGTGCCGGGGACGCGCCCTCCCAGGACGATCTTTCAGGAACCCTTTCTCGTCCCATCACCCTCAAGCCATAAAAACCGGGAGTACTCCTTTTGAGTGGATACAAAAATGGGGTACGTCACTTATCTCTCGATTTGTAAAAAACGAAATATTATCGAATGTTTTTTCACGGGAATAGAAGAAATGCAGGGGGCTGCAACATGCCACGAGCAGCCGAAATTAACATTCTGTTTAGTCCCGTGTTTTGATGGGTTGGATTTATGATGAATCTTTCTGGCTCTGAAGTCCAGATTTTGCAGACGTAT
>NZ_JAJJND010000078.1 GCF_029759835.1 Acetobacter sp. AN02 | reverse complement strand
CCATGACGTATCTGTCCCATAATGCTTCCTTCCACTCGCGTGAAAATATTACACCATCAAACCCCGGGACTAAACACATAAGATATATCTCTCGAACGCTGACCTCTCGGGTTGTGTCAGTGTTGAGGTCTTGAGCCATTCCTCACTTGCGCTTTTTATCGTGAGCCCTCGGGCATCAACGCCTTGCTCTGCGAGGATCAGGGATTCGTAGTAGACCCGTTCCGCTATGCGTTTGGCTTCTTGTTCATCATATGTTCCCAAAGCTTTACGAATCTGTCTACCGCCAGCCGAGAACCGGACATGGAACTTGTTTGAGTTGCTTGGTTTGAAAAGCTGGAACTGCTGCGCGATGTTGCCCTGTAAACGTGTTGCTTGCTGGCTTCGGTGTGCTGCTACTTTGCTGGTCATGTTGCTAACCCCTTGAAAACACTTAGCCCTCAAAGCGTTAAAAAGTGCTTTGCTAGGGGTTTGCTAACGTGTTTTCAGAGAGCGCGCAGAGCAATCGTTCTGCTAAGTGCTTGATTTTAATGGAAAGGCTGGCTCCCGAAGTAGGACTCGAACCTACGACCGAGCGATTAACAGTCGCTTGCTCTACCAACTGAGCTATTCGGGACCAGCGAGGGCCTTATACTCAGACTTCCCTGCCTCCGTAAAGCCCCTTGCTGAAATTTTTTCCCGTCTTTGACAGAGCCTTCTTTCGGGGGCACTTCTGCACGGACGGACGGGACGGAATTCCGGAGAAGATGACAGATTCTGATAAGCCGCAGGGTCATGACTACCGGCGCAGGCGCATACTTATTGCCGGAGCGGCGGGGGCTGCCGTGTCCGCGGCCGGGGGGCTGCTTTATCTGCGTTCCGGCCATCATCATCACACCGGTCGTGAACCTGACGGGCGTTTTCGCAGGATCACACTGGCCTGGCCTGATCCTGCCAGTGATCCGGTGGCTCTTGTGGCCCGTGCCAAGGGATTTTATGCGCGTTACAGCCTGGAGGTGACGCTTCTGCCCGGAACTGGCAACGGGGCTGCGGCCATCAGTGCGATGAATGCTTCTGCTGACTGTCTCGGGGCTGTGGCGCCGGTTCTGACATGGCTTCCCAGTCTGTATGGCGGTCCTGTGGATGCGCGTCTGACGGGCGGGCTGAGCAGCGGCACCTATCGTCTGCTTGCCCGCAACAGTGCGCATATAACGCGGATTGAGGATATTCCCGGCAGGAAGATTGCCGTGATCAGCGAGGAATCCGCGGACAGGCGGTTTCTGTCGGTGCTTTTGCGGCGTAAGGGGATCAATCCGGACGGCGGGGTGCAGTGGGTTTATCTGCCTCCCGATCAGGCGCCGGATGCGCTTCTGGCTGGCCAGGCGGATGCTCTGGTGGCGCATGATCCGTTTGCCTGGACGGTGCTTGCGGCGCACCGGTCGGAGATGACTGAACTGACCGGTTCGGATACCGGCAATTATTCAAGCCGGATCAATCATGCGCTTGGTCTGAAGGCCGGATTTCTGCGCAATGACCCGGACGGGGCGCTGGCTCTTGTTCTTGCCCTTCGCGACAGCTGTGTCTGGATCGAGAAAAATACGGATCAGATCCCTGCCCTGCTCAGCCAGTCCCTGCCTGATACTGACGATCAGATTCTGGAGGAGATGATCCGGCATCAGGCTCTGCCGCATCATTCTTTCGGAAACAGCTTTCGTGATCAGGTTGCTCAGTATGCGGACGAACTGAAGCTGATCGGTGTTCTTCCGGAGGAAATGCACTCCGGAGAAATCGCGAGCAGGTTCTGCCAGAACGTCTTTCGTAACTGAGATTTATCGCACTTCTCTGTAGTACGGCTCTCCCAGTGCTGCGGGAGCTGCGAAAATTCGGCGTATTCCCGGCCAGAGCACGACCGGCAGGATGATGAAGCCCAGTGTGCCGAGATAGGGGAACATGTTCAGCACCGGCGCGGCGACGGGCCAGCTTTCGGCCTGGCCCAGGAATCCGAGTGCTGAGATCAGACCGAAGACCAGGCCGGCGAGAACGGCATTGACCGGCCGGAATCCGGCGAAGATCACCAGAGCGACGGCGATCCATCCGCGGCCTGAGACCATGCCTTCGGTCCAGCCGGGGATGACCGCGAGGCTGAGACAGGCCCCTGCCCCGCCCGCCAGAGACGTGCCGAGGACTGTGTACCAGAAGCGGAATCCGGCGACGGAGATACCGGCGGCATCTGCGGCTGCGGGGTTTTCTCCCACGGCGCGCAGGTTCAGCCCGTGCCGTGTCCGGAACAGGAGGTGGTGCAGTCCTGCGGGCAGCACGAAGCAGATCAGGCACACGAGTATGTTCTGTGAGAAAAATGCAGGTCCTATCAGCGGGATTGCCGAAAGCAGCGGGATATGTACCGGGGTGAATGTTACGGGCACCGGAAGTCCTGCGACGGAGTGGCCCATTGCGGCGGAGAGGCCTATTCCGAGGAATGTCGTGGCCAGTCCGCAGAGAACCTGGTTTGCCCGCAGGATCACGACGGCAAAGGCAAATATCGCACCGGCCAGTCCGCCTGCGATCATGGCCGCGACAAAGCCGAGCCACGGGTCCGGATATTCCATGACGGTCAGGACCGCCACGACGGCACCGATCGACATGATCCCTTCCGTGCCGAGGCTGGTCACGCCTGTCCGCTCTGCCATGACCTCTCCCTGAGCCGCGAGAGCCAGCACGCTTCCTGCCAGAACGGCCGTGCTCAGGAGACCTGTCAGGAGTGCGATCATGCGGAGACATTCCTTTCGATGGTTCCTGCGGGCGGGGTGGTCCGGACCGGGCGGTAATGTGCGAGTTCGTCACCTGCGGCGATCAGCATCAGCACCAGGCCCGTAATTGCCAGCACCGTGGTGGCGGCGAGCTGCTGTGTCTGCATGACGATGCCTGCATCCAGGATGAAAGCCATCAGCAGGGCTGCCGGGATGACGGCGAGGCAGGAGCCGCGCGCCAGGACGGCGACGACAATTCCGAGATATCCGAAATTATTGGCCATTCCGCCCTGCAGTCTGTGCACGGTTCCCGCGACCTCGAACATTCCGGCAAGAGCCGCCAGCGCGCCGGACAGCAGCATGACGGAGATGATCCGTCGCCGCATCGGCATGCCGGCATATTCCGCAGCTCCCGGGTTGGCTCCGCTTATGCGGACCTCATATCCCCAGGATGTGCGGCCCAGCAGCACGGACACTCCGCAGGCCACGAGCAGGGCGGCCGGAAATCCGTAATGTACGACACCCCACATTTCGGGGATGGCTGCATGAATATGCTGTGTCGAGACCAGGGCGCCGGTCACGCGGTCTCTCCAGGGGCCTGTCACCAGCCAGTATACCAGCAGGGCTGCGACAAAGTTGAGGAGCAGTGTGGTGATGATCTCGCTGACGGCGGCATAGGCGCGGGCGAGTGTCGGGATCAGAATCCAGGCCATTCCGCACAGCATTGCGGCAATGGCCATCAGCGGCACGACCAGCAATGATGGTCCGGGCACATACAGCCCCACGGCTGCGGCACCGGCTGCGCCGAGATAGAACTGTCCTTCCGCCCCGATATTCCACAGTCCGATCCGCCGTGTGATGGTCACGGCTGAACCTGTCAGGATCAGAGGCGTCATGAACAGCGCGAGGTCTTCCAGACCGAAGCGGGATCCGATGGCGGAGCGGCCGACCAGTTCGGCCAGTTCGAACGGGTTTCGTCCGGAGATTGCCAGCGCGATGGCTGTGATGACGGCTGTGGTGAGGACGGCGGCCATGCGCCACAGAAACACCAGATGGGCGGGCGCGGTGGGAAATCTCTGCCAGTGTGCCATCTTATCCCTCCCCGGCCTGATGATCCGCAGCGTGATCCGTGGCGTCGTCCGGTGCCGTTCTTCCGCCCATCAGCATTCCGATCGTGTCGATATCGGCACTCTGTGCGGGCAGGACCGCCATCAGCCTGCCTGCACAGAGCACGGCGATCCTGTCCGAAAGATTGAGCAGTTCCTCAAGATCCTCGGAGATGACGACAACCCCTGCCCCGGCATCCCGCAGCTCTGAGAAATAGCGGTGCATGGTTGCCACCGCGCCGATATCGAGGCCGCGACCCGGATAGGCTGCAACCAGCGCCTTTTGTGCAATTCTGATCTCGCGCCGGGCGACGAGGCGTTGCTGGTTTCCGCCGGAAAGATTGCGGATCGGCGTTGCCAGATCCGGGATTTTCACATCCGCGACTTCCACGATCTCTTTTGCCAGATCTGCGGCCTCGTCACTGCGGTACATTCCGTCTCCGCCGACGGGAGCCTGGCGGTATTCGCGCAGGGCCATATTGTCTGCAATGCCGAGAGAGGGAGCCAGAGCGCTGTGCAGGCGATCCTGGGGGATATGTCCTATTCCGGCTTCTGCAAAGGCGGCGGCTCCGGCCGGAGCTTTCTGTCCGTCGATCAGGACCTCTCCCTGTGCCGGGGTGCACAGTCCGGTGAGAAGTCCGGTCAGTTCTTTCTGTCCGCTTCCCGCGACCCCGGCGACGCCGAGGATTTCCCCGCCATGCAGTGCGAGTGTCACGTCGCGCAGGGACATGACGCCGCGGCTGTCGCGCACTCCGGCATTCACCAGACTGATCACCGGGTTTTCGCTGACGGGCTTTGCATCGGGGCGACGTGCCCGCAGGTCGCGCCGCACGATTTCCCGGCCGACCATCGTTGCGGCCAGCATGGGCGGGGAGCAGTCCCGTGTCTCGAAGGTGCCGGCGTTGCGTCCGCCACGCAGAACCGAGACGCGATCGGAGATGTCCATCACCTCATCAAGCTTGTGGCTGATGATGATGACTGCATTGCCTTTTTCCCTGAAGGCGCGCAGGGCGCGGAACAGATCCCGGGCTTCATCCGGTGTCAGTACGGCTGTCGGTTCATCAAGGATGAGCAGGCGTGCCTTGCGGGACAGGACGCGGAGGATTTCGACTTTCTGCTGTTCTCCTGCGGAAAGATCGGCCACGGTTGCCGACGGTCTGACCGGGATTCCGAACTGTTCCGACAGGGCTTTCGTGCGTGTTTCCAGAATGTCGCGGGTGATGCGGCGCGGTGTCTCATCCCAGCCGAGGTGGATGTTTTCCGCAACCGTAAAGGCCGGGACCAGCTTGAAGTGCTGATGGACCATCCCGATCCCGGAGCGGATTGCATCATGCGGTGTGGCGAAGGAGACGCCGTATCCGTCTACGATGATCTCGCCCGCATCGGGTCTGTAGATTCCGGTCACGACGTTCATCAGCGTCGATTTTCCGGCGCCGTTTTCTCCGAGGAGCGCCAGGATCTCGCCGGGCCGGACGTCGAGATCCACGGCCTCGTTGGCGATCACGCCGGGAAAATATTTGGATATTCCGGCAAGTCTGAGAACCGGGATCTCTCCGGCGGCGGTCTGGTGCGGGGCGCTATCCAAGACCCGTCATCCCGCGCACGCCCCAGTCCCAGCGATAGATATCGAAATCTGTCATAACCTGCCCTGATGGTACACGAAGTTTTCCGGAATTATCGTAGATCGGGCCGCGGAACGGATTATATCCTGCCAGGATACGATCGCGCATCTCATCGGCGCGGGCTGCGGCCTCACGCGGGACCGTTTCTCCCCAGGGGTCGCGATCCACGCCATGACCCAGCGTGAGAAACTGCGGCCTGGCGGTCCAGGTGCCGGCCAGCCGTGCCCGGACCTGTTCCACATAGAAATGTGAAAAATCCAGCACCACACCGCTGACATATGCTTTGGGACCGAAGGCGCGCATGCTGAGATTCCACATGGCGGCCTTGATTCCGCGCTGTTCCGCGACACGCAGATAGGCGGGTTCGTCCGTGATGCCGCAGAGAAAATCGCAGCCGCTGTCTGCAAGGGCCAGAGCGGCCTGTGTTGCGGCCTGGGGATCGAACCAGGAGTTGATGGCAATCGACTGCATCGTGCAGGCGGGGTTGACGGACTGCGCGCCGAGCAGCGTGGCGTTTACGCTGGCATAGACCGAGGGGATCGGAAAGGTGCCGACAAATCCGAGCCTGTTCGTCTTTGTGATCAGTCCGGCGACCATGCCGATCACATAGCTCGCATACCAGTGCGTGATGTAATACCAGGCGAGATTATCCGTGACGGCAAGTCCGTTACATTCCATGAACGCGACATCAGGCGCGCGGTCCGCCACGTCCTTGATGAAATCTCCGTAGCCCGAGGTGCAGATCACCATCTGCGCGCCTTCTGCGACGAACTGCCGGAAGATGCGGGTGGCGTCTGCCGAATACGGAATGCTTTCGACATAGACGCTTCTGAGTTTCGGGAACGTTCTGCGGACGGCCTGCACGCCCAGGTCATGTGCGGTGGTCCAGCCGCCATCCGTGACCGGGCCGGTGTGACCGAATGCGATCAGCGCATCTTCCTCTGCCACGGGTGCGAGGCGTGCTGCCGCGCGGCCTGTGCGGGGGAGGAGCAGTCCTGATGCGGCACCGGCTGTGAAGAGGCGGCGGCCGATACGCAGGTCCGTGCCGGAAAATATTCCGTTTTCCTTACTCACCGGCTTCCTGCGCTGCATGCCATACAGACGCCCTCCCTGTGCGTTCTATCGTCAGGACCGGGTCCTTCCCTTACAGTGATGCGCGAATCACGGGCCTGAATCAAGTTCCGTCTGCGTTACGATTTCGGAGCCTTCGCTGCGCAGGCGCGTCATCAGTGCCTCTCCGGGGCTGATGGCGCGGCAGGCCTCTGCCACGATCATGCTGTGAAAGCCGAGACGCACCGCATCTGCCGCCGTTGCGGCCACGCAGTAATCCAGCACGAGGCCAGTGAGAACGACGCGCGTGATGCCCCGTCCGCGTAAGAAGCTACAGAGGTCATCCTGTGGTGATCCGGGTTTCTCCGAAAAGGCGGAGTAGCTATCCTGATCCGCTGAGGTGGCCTTGCTGATGATGCCTGTGAAAAATTCCGTTCTGAGTGCGTCGGGAAACTCTGCTCCGTGTGTGCCCGCCACGCAGTGGGCAGGCCAGGGACCGGAGGGCCGGAAGGAGATGTGATCTGCCGGATGCCAGTCGCGGCTGGCGACCACGCAGCCGAACGGGAGTGTCATCAGATGGTTGATGACCGGGATGATAGTGTCTCCTTCCGGCACGGCCAGCGCCCCGCCCGGAAGAAAATCATTCTGTACGTCTATGACGAGAAGAGCTGTATCCGGGCCGGTCTGTATCACGGGTCTGTCCTTTGCACCGCCGAGCATGGCATAGTCCTGCGGACATGCCTACGCAGAACACATCCCTCCCCTCAGACGATCTTCCTCCCGGTATGGTCTGCGCCGTGCAGGCCGGAGAGTTGCGCCTTGTCCTGTGGCGCGATGCTGACGGCGTGGCGCGTGCCGCCGAGGATCTGTGCCCGCACAGGAATGTGCGTCTGAGCGGCGGATATATGACGGATGGCAATCTCACCTGCCCGGCGCATGGCTGGGAATTCGGGCCTGACGGGAACTTCACCGGCAGTCCCGATCCTTCGGCTGAGGGAATGTGTCTGAAGATGTTTGCCGCAAGAGAGGAAAACGGGCAGATCATGATTTCTATCGCGGGTCCTGCGGTCGGATAGGACACCGCGTTATTCGGTAAAGGCGGGATACGGATGTTCGCCCTCGTTAAATTCATCTCTTTCCTGCTCTCACCTACAGCGTTTATTGCCCTGCTGATTATTGCCGGTTTCTGTCTGAGCCGGTTTCGCCCCGGGCGTGTGATGCTTGCCTGTGGCGTTGCTCTGCTGGCGATCTGTCTGTTCCTGCCTGTGGATCAGTGGGTGCTGCGTCCGCTTGAGGACCGGTTTCCGCAGATGACGCATCTTCCTGACCGTGTGGACGGTATTGTCGTTCTGGGGGGGGCGATTGATGAAACGACCAGTACGGATCGTAATCTGCCGGTTCTGAACAGCCGGGCGAACCGCATGACGACGGCGGTTCTGCTCGCCCGTCAGTATCCTGAGGCGAAACTTGTCTTTACGGGTGGTTCGGGTCTTTCAGCACCGACCGGAAAATCCGAGGCGTTCTGGGCCCGCAGGATATTTGAGGACCTGGGCATTCCGGACAGCCGGATCATCTGCGAGGATCGGTCCCGCACGACGCGCGACAATGCTGTGATGACACGCGCTCTGGTCCATCCGCTTCCTGGGCAGACCTGGCTGCTGGTGACCTCGGCCAGTCATATGCCGCGATCTGTGGGGATTTTCCGCCGGGCCGGATGGAAAGACATCATCCCGGTTCCGGCCGGTTATGCCAGCCGGACGCATATCAGCCGTATGCCGCTGTCGGCGGGTATGAAATTCGAGCGGCTGGACCAGGCGGCCCATGAATGGACCGGCCTGGTGGCCTACAGGCTGCGGGGCTGGACGGACAGTCTGTTCCCCGCGCCCTGAGGATTATTTATCGAGTGTTCTGTCGACTTCCCGGCCTGCCTTCTCGACCGGGCCTTTCGGCGGATCGACGGTGTCGCGGATATCTTCTCCGGCCTTGTCAATTTTCTGGCCCAGTGTTTTCGGGTGATCCTTTTTACAGGCCGAAAGACCGGCTCCTGCAACAAGAAGCACTGCGGCCATACACGCAAAACGACGCATTTCCTGATCCCGTTATTCTACTGCCAACAGGGTCTGAACATCTGCCGGGCGGCAGAGTTCCCGCATCCGTGATGCTGTCTGCAACGCTGTCTGTCTGCGCCGCATATTGCGGAGCAGGGGCAGCATGGCGCACATAAAACAACCTACGTGACACGAAGCACCGGACCTGAACATGTCTTCTTCCGAACTTATACTCCGCCTCCGCTCCATCACCGGGGCGCATCATGTTCTTACGGATCCCGGTCAGACCCTCCGCTTCCGCAAGGGATTCCGCTTCGGTCTCGGGGATGTTCTGGCGGTTGTCTCTCCCGGTTCTCTGGTCGAGATGTGGCGTGTGGCCCGGGCCTGTGTCGAGGCTGGAAAAATCGTGATCATGCAGGCTGCCAATACGGGTCTGACTGGCGGCTCCACGCCTGATGGCGATACGTATGACCGTGAGATCGTGATCATCAGCACGCTGAGGATGCGGGTCATTCATGTGATTGAGGATGGCAGGCAGGTTGTCTGTCTTCCGGGTGCGACGCTTGACCAGCTTGAGACCAGGCTGGCTCCGCTCGGGCGGGAGCCGCATTCCGTTATCGGCTCCTCGTGCATCGGGGCCTCCGTTTTTGGCGGGGTCTCCAACAATTCCGGCGGGGCTCTTATTCAGCGTGGTCCCGCCTATACCGAGATGGCGCTGTATGGCCGGGTTGATGAGAACGGTGAACTGAAACTCGTCAATCACCTCGGGATTGATCTCGGCTCTGACCCCGAGGACATTCTCAGGAGGGCCGAGGCTGGCAACTACCCTGCAAAAACCGTCAGGCAGGATGCGGGCAAGGGGCATGACAGTGACTACATCACGCATGTCCGTGAGATCGATGCGGATACTCCTGCCCGTTACAACGCTGATCCGAAGCGCCTTCACGAAGGGGCGGGCTGTGCGGGGAAAGTCATTCTTTTCGCTGTTCGTCTCGATACCTTTCCGGTTGAGAAAAATACTGCTGTTTTCTGGATCGGCACCAACAGCACCGATGCTCTTGAAGAGCTGAGACGCCACGTTCTTTCTGAATTCTCCGCCCTGCCAATTTCCGGTGAATATATCCACCGTGATGCTTTCGATATTGCCGAGAAATATGGCAAGGATACCTTCCTGGCCATTCGCCATCTTGGCACGAGGCGTCTTCCGCAGCTTTTTGCGCTTAAGGCCCGTATTGATCTGCTGTGCAGCCGTCTGAGTATTCTGCCCTCGCATATGTCAGATCGCATCATGCAGTTTGCAGGATCACTGTTTCCGAAACATCTTCCGAAAAAGATGTATGACTATCGCGACCGGTTTGAGCACTATCTCATTCTGAAAGTCAGTGAGGACCTGACTGAGGAAACCCGCGATTATCTCCGGAAATGGCGGTCCGGGGCTGACAGGGACTGGTTCGAGTGCACGCCTGATGAGGGTGTCCGGGCGATGCTGCTGCGCTTTGCCGCGGCCGGTGCGGCGATCCGCTATCGCGCGATACATTCTGCCGAGGCCGAGGACATCGTGGCGATTGATGTGGCTTTACGCCGGAATGAGGAGGACTGGTTCGAGCATCTTCCGGAAGAGATTTCCCGTGATGTCATTGTAAAGCTCTATTACGGGCATTTCTTCTGCCACGTCATGCATCAGGATTATGTCATCCGCAAAGGGCTCGACTGCATGGAGATCGAGCACCGTATTCTCAGACTGCTGGATCAGCGCGGGGCACGTTATCCTGCCGAGCATAATTTCGGGCATCTCTATGATGCGCCTGATGACGTGAAGGCGTATTATCGCACGCTTGACCCCTGCAACTGCTTCAATCCGGGAATTGGCAGGGCGACAAAGAAGAAAAACTGGCAGGCGGAATCCGTCTGACATACACCTCTTCGGACATCCGGAAACTCCATACCGGACACCTCGTTATCAGACGACCAGCGGAGAAAAGGCCCTTATGCTTACAGGTCACGCAAAACAATGGGGGCTGTTTGTCGGCCTTGGAATCACCAGCGTCATTCTTGGCATCATTGCCTGGATCGACGCCATTTCGGTCACTCTGGCCAGCACCGTCGTCATAGGTGTCGTGGTGCTTATCGCGGGCGTCGTGCAGTGCGTTCACGCGTTCAGCGTGCGGCAGTGGGGTGGTTTTCTGTTTTCACTGATCGGCGGTATTCTTTACGCGCTCTGTGGTGTCCTTATCGTCAAGGAGCCTGTCACCGGTTCCGTGATCATCACCGTCCTGATTTCTCTCTGCCTGATCATCGGTGGTCTGAGCCGCTGCTTTATTGCGTTTCGCTTTAATAACCTGCCGGGGTGGTGGATCGGTCTTCTGTCCGGGCTGACCGCGATTTTTATCGGAATTGCGCTTTATATGACGCTTCCGTGGTCCGGCCTGTGGCTGATCGGTATCATGATCTCCTGCGAGCTGATTATCGCCGGTATCAGCTGGATTCAGACGGGTTTTGCCATGCGTCGGGGCCAGATTCCTCCGTCTTCTCCTTTCTGAGCGTTACGTTTCAGCAGCAGCCGGAACCTGCTCTGCCGCCACGACCGGCGGAGCAGGTTCGGGTTCACCGTCATCCTCGACCTCCCACTCGTCCGACAGTTCCTTGAGACGCTTTGTCAGGCTGACTTTTTTTCTGATCTGACTGATCCGCGCACCGACACTCTAGATGTTTGGTCCCGGAATTTGATGGTGCATTATTTTCACATGAGTGGAAGGATGCGCTATGGGCCAGGTTCCCCACGGAAGCGCCACGACGACAGCGGCAGTCCGTCGAGCGATACAACATAGTCAAGAGAGCCTGAGGGTTCTGGCGA
>NZ_JAJJND010000077.1 GCF_029759835.1 Acetobacter sp. AN02 | reverse complement strand
TGCCCCCGAGACCCTTGTCATCCCATCAACCCCAGGCCATAAAAAACGGGAACTCTCCTTTTGAGTGGATACAAAAAGGGCGGCACGTCACCGACGCCGTAATATGACCCTGAGTGGCAGTTGTAGTCGAAACGATTCAGAATCATGGAGCCGTGTTCGGTGCTCCCGAGTACAAAGGCCGTCTTTCTGGACATTCGCTGGTATCCTCTCCGTGTCCGGGAAGAATAGTCAGCAGAGTATTAATTTTTTCTGACCACGGACCGCCCATCCGCGAGTCTTCACATATATTCCGCTGTTTCAGTCGTCCGGATTTCCCGGGAGCGTTTCCCAGTCCGCGCCGATGAAGGCAATGCTCCTGCGGCCTGCGCCGTCCTTCCGGCAGACGATCAGATTCCGCTCTTCCAGCCATATCAGTGCCCGCCGCGCCCGGCCGGTCGAATGCGTGCCATAGACCCGGGCGATCACGCGATCCGGGGGGCAGGACTCCCGTCCGATCGCCGCCCGCGCCAGGGTGAGGAGCACGGGCTGCATGTCTTCGGGCACTCGGGCTGCGATCGCTTCGGCTTCCTGCCACTCCGGCGTGTCCTGCGTATCGGCCGAGACACCGCTTCGGGCCGTAGCCAGCGCCTGCCGGAAGCTTTTCATGTCCATGGCATCCCGCCCCAGTCCGGCAATCCTGCAGCGCACCAGAAAATCCTGATAGAGCGCGGCAGGGGGACGGAATCCGTCTTCCTCATCCGCAAGAATCTCGTGCAGAAGGGCCGCCAGCATCCGGCGGCGCTCTTCGGGATTCTGCTGTTCTTCTTCCTGAAGGCTCTGCACGGCGTCCTCGCGGGCGCGGGTCTCGCCATGTGCGGCCAGTACGCTGTTCAGATCCGGCGGAGGCGGCCTGGACGGCCTGGGGGTGCGGGGCTCCGCAACCGGCAGGGGGGCGAGAATCAGATCATGCACCTGGTCTGACGGAGGTTCGAAGGGGACTAGAACGGGCCCGGCGGAGCGGCTTTCCGTCTCGACCGCACCGATCCTGATCATGGCCGGGCGGCGGGACAGGGCCGGTCCCAGCGCCATGAACTGCCCGCGCGGCAGATCACGGAAGCCTTCGGCCTGGCGGCGCTCCATACCCAGAAGATCGGCGGCCCGGGACATATCGATATCGAGAAATGTCCGGCCCATAAGAAAATTCGAGGCTTCGGCCGCCACATTCTTTGCCAGCTTAGCCAGGCGCTGCGTGGCGATCACCCCGGCAAGTCCGCGTTTGCGACCGCGGCACATGAGGTTGGTCATTGCGCCGAGAGAGGCGCGGCGGGCTTCGTCAGACACCTCTCCGGCCGCAGCGGGTGCGAAGAGCTGTGCCTCATCAACCACGACCAGGACCGGATACCAGTGACTGCGCGGGACATCGAACATGCCACCGAGAAAGGCTGCCGCGCGTTTCATCTGGAGGTCGGCATCGAGTCCCTCAAGATTGAGCACGACGGAGGCGCGGTGCACCCGCATGCGCTCTCCCGCAGCCTGCAGGGCTTCCTCCGTATGGTCTGCCGCATCAATCACGAGATGCCCGTAGACGTCCGACAGGCTGACGAAGTCGCCTTCCGGGTCGATGACGGCCTGCTGCACCAGCCGGGCCGACTGTTCCATCAGGCGGCGGAGGAGATGGGATTTACCCGAGCCGGAATTGCCCTGCACGAGTAGGCGTGTCGCCAGCAGTTCCGGCAGATCGATACAGGCGGATTCTCCTCCGCTCTTCTCGCCGAGTACGAGGGCGCCGGGGCCGGAAACGGTGTCGTTCATGCGGGAGGAGTTACAGGGTCCGGGGGGCGGAGCGCAACCAGGCAACAGCCCCCTGTGCTGCGGCGCGGCCTGTGGAAAGACAGGCCTGCAGCAGATAGCCGCCGGTGCGGGCTTCCCAGTCCAGCATTTCTCCGCAGGCGAACACGCCGGGCATGGTGCGGATCATGAAATGGTTATCCAGCGCATCCGCCATCAGCCCGCCGGCCACGGAGATGGCGCGATCCATATCGTCCGTGGCTGTCAGGCGCAGCGGCACGGTGCGGATCAGCGCGGCCAGTTCCTGTGCCGTTGCGGGCAGGGGGCCTGTCTCCCGCAGCAGGGCGATGGCGAGAGGCGAGAGGCGCAGGGCCTTGCGCAGTCTGTTGCTCAGGCTTTCTCTGGCGCGGACGGCGTTCAGGCGTGTGACGATCTGTGCTTCCGTCATGTCAGGCCGGAGATTAATGCTCAGCCGGGCGGATCCGGTGGCGTCGATCCCGTCGCGCAGCCGTGCCGAGAGGCTGTAGATCGCGCCGCCCTCAAGACCGCGCTCCGTGATCACGGCCTCTCCGCGGATATGTTCTCCGCCTGCGGAAAACAGGGCGGATTTCAGCGGTTCTCCGGCGAAGCGGTTGCGGAAGGGTTCGGACCAGGGGAAGTGGAATCCGCAGTTTGCGGGGCGGAACGGGGCGACCGGCAGGTTCTGCTCCGTGAGAATCCGTGCCCAGGCACCGTCTGAGCCGAGCCGGGACCAGCTTGCGCCGCCGGTGGCCAGGATGGTTGCGGCGGGGCTGAGGGCTTCGATCCCTTTCCCTGCGGTCCGGACCAGGAGGTGATGGTCGGGTGTGAAGCCGGTCCATTCGGTGCGGGTGCGCAGGGTCACGCCCTGGTCCTGCAGACGGGCGAGCCAGGCGCGGAGCAGGGGAGATGCCTTTTTTACCCGGGGGAAAATACGTCCGGATGTGCCGGTAAAACACGCCTGTCCGAGGCTTTCTGCCCAGGACACCGTGTCATTGGGGGAGAAACCGTTCAGGGCGGGAGCGAGCCAGGATTCCGCTGCGCCGTAGCGGCTGAGGAAAAGGGGGAGAGATTCGCTGTGGGTCAGGTTCAGGCCGCTGCGTCCGGCCATCAGCAGCTTTCTGGCCGGGCTGGGCATCCGTTCGAGAATCGTCACGGGCAGTCCGGCGGCGGAGAGCGTCTCCGCGGCGGCAAGGCCCGCGGGGCCGCTTCCGACCACCACGATCCCGGAGGATGCGGGGGGCATCACCGGTGCGTGTTATGGCTGCGGTGCGGGGGAGGCGGCTTTCTGACCGGTCTGTGATGAGGGGGCTGCGCCGGATTTTATCGTCTGCACCGTCCCGTCGGGATGGATGAGGGTTGTGCTGCCGTCGCCGTTGGGGATCTGGATGGTGGCGCTCTGCGGTCTGACGGCCAGACCTTTTGCGGCATCGGGTTCGGAGGCGGGCAGGCCCTGGCCGGAGAAGCTCTGCTGATCTCCGACGGACATGCTGCTGCCGTCCTTCAGTTCCGGACCGAGCGCGCCGAGCGTGCCGCCGAGGCTGTTCGGGCCTGCCTCTGTCAGGTCGTTATGCTCTTTCGCGACATCCGCGAGTGTGGGCAGGGGCGGGGGTGGTCCCGGCCAGACGTTGCCGCCCTCTTCCAGAACCGGCTGTTCGGCCACGCCGTAGCCTTTGGCCCGGCGGAGATTTTCTGAATCCCCGGAAGGGGCGTTCGGGTTCTCGCCGGGGAGTGTTGCCGTGTCAGAAAGCCATTTTCCAAACCCGGAGCAGCCGCTCAGCAGCAGAAGGGAGGTTACCAGAGCAGCCTTGCGCATTCTCTCTCTCTTACAGATCCTGATGCAGTCGGCCGGTCCGGCTGCCTGTCCCCGGGACAGTGATGTCCGACAGTGATACTTGTATGACGCACAGAGGTAAATTCCCGGTCAGCATCCGGGTGCTTTTTTCTGTGATTCCGTGTTTTCAGGGCCGGGGGTAGAGCCGCCGGACCAGCCGCTCCATGGTCAGGCCCTGGACGATGATGGTGAACACGACCACGCCGTAGCACACGGGCAGCAGGAGGTCCCGCATCTCTCCGGGCGGGAGGCCGAGGGCGAGGGAGACGGAGATGCCGCCGCGCAGGGCGCCCCATGTCAGGATTCCGAGCGAGCGCCGCCTGTCTTTGCCGCTCAGTCCGGCCGGGAGTGTGGCCAGCACCACGCTCAGCAGTCTTGCGAGGATGGAGAGCGGGATGATGGCCAGCGTGGCGAGGACGGGGAAGAGCAGGGGCGGGACTTCCAGCAGTTCGAAGCCGATGAGCAGGAAGAGCAGGACATTGAGGACCTCGTCGAGCAGCGTCCAGGCGGTGTCGAGTTCCCGGCGGCTTTCGGCGACGGGGCCGGACTGTGCGCCGTGCAGTCCGAAGAACAGGCCTGCGATGACGACGGCGATGGGGCCGGACATGCCGAGCAGTCCGGCGAGGCTGAAGGTTCCGGTGGCGAGGGCGAGCGAGGTCAGGAGATCGATATGCAGGTCTCTCTGGCTGCGCAGGACGCGCAGGGCGGTCCATCCCGTGGCCGCGCCGAGCAGTCCGCCGCCGACGGCTTCGCGGAGGAAGCTCAGGGCGACGTCCTGCGCTGTGAGGTGGGAGCTGTCTCCCGTGGCCAGTCCTATGGTCACGCCGAAGATCACGACGCCGACGCCGTCATTGAACAGGCTTTCTCCGGCGAACACGGCCTGGAGCGGTGCGGGCAGGCCGAGGCGGTGCAGCATTCCGACGACGGAGACGGGGTCTGTCGGGGCCAGGATGGCGCCGAGGATGACGCACCAGGCGAAGGGCACGGGATGTCCGGCGAGACTGAAAATGCCCCAGGCGGCCCCTGCGAGCAGAATGACGGCGAGGACGGTTCCGAGGATGGCCAGGGCTGTGACGGAGGCCAGTTTCGCGCGCAGGTGACTGATATCGACCTGCATGGCGCCGGCGAACAGGAGTAGGGCGAGGGCGCCGTCGAGCAGGGCTTTGGGGAGATCGACCGCGCTGAGCACCCTGCGGGAGGTGCCGAGGAGGTCTGCGGATGGGAGGAGGGCGTGCAGGGTGATGATGAGCAGCGATGTCAGCAGTGAGAAGATCAGCACGCCGATGGTGACCGGCAGCTTCAGCGTGTGGTGGTTGGCGATGCTGAAGCCGAGCGCCAGTGTCAGCAGCAGGGCGATGAGGCTGGTTGTGTCCATCGGATCATGGCTGGCGATCCTGATGGTCTGCGTCAAGAAAAACCTGAGGCCGTTCCGGGAGGGGGATGATACGGGGGTCTGAAATGTGATGGGGGTGTAATATTTTTTTGCGGTGAGATGTCAGGGTTCTGATCGGGAGCGGGTGCTTTCCGCCGGTTGGAGATATGGTTATTCTCTTTTTTTTATACTGTATTTTTTGTTTTTTGATATCGCTTTTTCAGGTGTCGGGCAGGCCTGTTAATCAGAACATCATATTTCACCGGCATTGAATGACATATGAAGTATGTGTCCCTTCTGTCAGTCTTTATTGCGCTTATGGCTGCCAGTGTGAGGCCGGCTTTTGCCGATTACTGCAGTGCCACGGACTGGCCGGTTTCGACCGCGACGTTTTCCGGGACGGAGATCACGATTCCGCTTGGTACGCAGAATGGTCAGAAATTCTGGACGTCTGACACGATCTATCCCGTTCAGGGGGCGGAGGAGGAGTTCGCTTACGGCGATACCACGGCGCATCTGTACTGTGTCGGTTCCGGGGTCAGCACCGGGCTGCAGAACATGTCGGGCGGGAGCCAGCCGACATCCGCCGATGCGATCTTTCCCACGTCGGTTCAGGGCATCGGATACAGAATATATAATGTGAAGAAGAGCATGTACGAGCCGCCTGACGGTCTGGCCACCCAGCCGATCGCCGGGGCGAATACGATGGATCTGCGGAACTGGCCGTTTTATATTGAGCTTTACAAGACCGGGGATATTGCGGCGCAGTCCGTTCTTTCGGGAAACATTGCGGCTCTGAATTTTGACAGTCAGCCCGATGTCTATTTTTCCATCACGCAGGCCGTGATTACGGCTGTTCAGGCCTGCAGCGTGAGCACTTCGGATATATCGGTCGAACTGCCTCCGATGGCTTCGGATCGTTTCAGGTCTGTCGGATCCACGGCTGGTCTGCAGGGATTTTCGATCGGTCTGAACTGCGCGGAGGCCGTCTCTCCTGCCGTGACATTTGATAGCACGATGAAGGACCAGTCGGCGACGGGTGTGATCCTCTCAACTCTTTCGGGGGCGCAGGCGGCGCAGGGCATCGGCATTCAGATTCTTGATTCTGGTCAGTCCCCCGTGATTCTTGGGGAGGCTGTATCTGCCGGGGCGGTGCCGTCCGGGATGTCTCAGATCAGCTATTATGCGCGGTATTATCAGACGGCGTCTTCGGTCAGCGGGGGGAAGATCTCCGCGATTGCATCGTTTACGATCTCCTACCCCTGAAGGCGGACCCGGGAGGCTCCTCCTGCTCTTTTGCAGGCGTGGCTTCCCTGGGAGAGGTTCAGCAGCTTTCGGGCAGCGCACTTTCTTCAGTGCATCTATCGGAAGCAGATTTTCCGGCCTCTGCGTTTCTGCGGTGACCTTGCCCCATTCCTCATCGGCTTTGTTACAGACGCTGGGACTGAAGTTACTGATCTGCTGGTTCTGCTGTCTTCTGTTCCGGGCTGAGGGCATAAAAAAACCGCCAGAGCAGGGCCCTGGCGGTTTTTCCGTTCTTCTTCCGGAGAGATCAGCGCTTGCTGAACTGGAAGGAGCGGCGGGCCTTGGCGCGACCGTATTTCTTACGCTCGACCTCACGGCTGTCACGGGTGAGGAAGCCAGCGGCTTTCAGCACGCCGCGGAGGCTCGGCTCGTAATGCGTCAGCGCGCGGCTGATTCCGTGACGGACGGCACCGGCCTGACCGGACAGGCCGCCACCGACGACAGTGCAGACGACGTCGAACTGGTTATAGCGGTCGGTCACGAGGAAGGGCTGGGTGAGCAGCATGCGCAGCACCGGACGGGCGAAATAGGTTCCGACCGGGCGGCCGTTGACCGTGATGTCGCCTTTGCCCGGCTTGATCCATACGCGGGCGACGGCGTCCTTGCGGCGGCCGGTTGCGTAGGAGCGGCCCTGGGCGTCGCGCTTGACTTCGTAGACGGGGGCTTCGGGCGCCGTGACGATGGCGTCAGCCACGTTCTTCAGATCGGCGAGGGAGCCTGTGCGTTCCTGGGTTTCAGACATGGATATCAGACTCCGCTCTTCGCGACGGCTGTGTTCTTACGGTTCAGGGACGCGACGTCCAGAACCTGCGGCTGCTGACCGGCGTGGGGGTGCTCCGGTCCGGCATAGACGTGCAGATTGCGCATCTGCTGACGCTGCAGCGGGCCGCGCGTGATCATGCGCTCGATGGCTTTTTCCACGACGCTGCCGGGGTGCTTGCCGGTGAGGCGCTGCGTGATCGTGCGGGTCTTGATGCCGCCCGGGTAGCCGGTGTGGTAGTGGAACAGCTTCTGGGCAACCTTGTTGCCTGTGAGCTTTACTTTTTCCGCATTGATGATGACGACGTGGTCGCCGCAATCGACGTGCGGGGTGAACTGCGGCTTGTGCTTTCCGCGCAGGCGGTTTGCGACGATGGTGGCGAGGCGACCCAGAACGATGCCTTCGGCGTCGATCAGGATCCAGTTCTTCGTCACTTCCGCAGGCTTCAGCGAAAGGGTGGTTTTCATACTACGCTCTTCCGTTCAGGAATGGATGAGACAATCGGTGGGGCCTTATGCGCAGGCCGGGGGCGTCCGTCAAGGGGAAAGAGCAGGGAATCGGGCTGCAGCCCCTGAATTTCTGCGGTTTTTTTGTATGGTATTATGATACCGCAAGACTGGCTTGCCATACTGTGCTGCACCACCTATCACTTCTGAAGGGTTCTGCGGTAATTCCGTACTCTGCCGCGTCGCCGGAAAAGCGGTGTACATAGATTCAGAAAGTAATATCCGAATGAATAAAAAAGCTCTTCTGGTCTCTTTGCCGGTTGTCGCGGTTGTTGTTGCAGGAGGCTGGCTTGTTGTCGGTCATATGGCGCAGTCGCGTCTTGACGATACTCTTGCGCAGCTTAAGGCGGGGCTTCCGGCGGGTTCGTCCCTGACCTGGAAGACGGCGGAGGCCTCTGCCACGGGTCAGGTTCATCTGACCGGGGTGCAGTTCGTTTCGGCCGGGCGTGCGCCGGTGACGGCTGATGATATTACTTTCTCCGGTGCGGGCAAGAGCGCGCAGGATGTGGTCTCTTTCAGCCATCTGGATATGTCCGGCCTGAAGGGTGGTGCTCCGGGCAGATGTTCAGTGTCCGTGGCGCGTGTATCGGGATCTGATCTGGTTTTTGATATTCCGGCGCTGCGTGCGTATGGCGATGCCCTGTCTGAGGCGTTTGCCACGGGCAGGATCGGGAATGCTTCAGGGATCACGTCTGGCAAGACCCGTATCGGTCATGCTGATTTTTCTGATACGCATCTGGATTGTGGGATTGTGGTTGGGATGAAGTCTGCGTCCGTCTCAGGAGTATCTGCTGCCGGAACGAACGTACTGGAGATACCACAAGGGCTGACCGGGACGATTCTGACGACCGGTTCAGCGGATCACACTCTGCCGACGATGAAAGTCATACTTTCCATCGGTGCGGTGAAAACGACTTCGGAGAAAGGCACTTCTCATTCTTCGGTCGGGCAGAGCGACATTACGATTGCTGATCCTTCAGGCGCTCCGGTTCTGGCGCGGATACCTCTCGGGACGATAGAGGCCGGTTCCGTCATGCGTTCGGAGGGGGTGTATGATTCCGAGGGAACTCTGCAGGGGCTGACCATCGGTGACAGCCTGACGAAGAGTATTTTCCCGCTCCTTGCGAACGCCGGATACAAGGACATCGTTCTGGATATCAAGGCGAAGGGGATGTCGGATTATCCGGCAGGGACGATGGATATCACGCCTGCTGACTACATTCTGCACGGTATGGGGACGTTGCGTGTCAACCTGACGCTGACGGGGGTCAGGAATCCTGCAACTCCGGGGAGCGTGGATCCTTCGCGTGACATGAAGCTGAAGCAGATGATCCTGACCTGGACCGATGACGGACTGACCGGGAAGCTTCTGAAGGCTGTGGCCGCTCAGCATGGCACCACGGAGGCGGATATGCGGGCTCAGGTTGCGAAGGTTCTGACGTCGATGGGTGGTCCTGCCGCACAGGTGGCGCCGTATTTCAGCGATGCATCGAAGAAGAGCATGACTGTCAGCATGCAGCCTAAAGAGCCTGTGCCGCTCAGCCAGATTGATCAGGGTCTGCGCATGGGTGCTGTGGGTGCCGCGCTGCTGCTGCCTGCGCTCAATGTGACGGCATCCGTTCCCTGATGCGGTCCGGTCCCGGTCCTTTGCGGCCGGGATTTTTCAGTGTCCGGTGAGAGCATCGCGTGTTCTCCTGTTGCCCGGGTGTGATCCGGCACGGGGGGATATGGCCGGGGAGGCGGCTGATCAGGGGGCTTTGCTTTCGGGGTTCTTATATCCCGGATGGTTCAGCGGAGAGCCTGCGGATCAGGGTGGAGGCGGAGGAGAAAATTTCTCTTTTGTCGCTGCACAGGCGTCTTGCGGATATGACTGCGGTTTCTGATTTTTTTATGGACCCCGATACTGGTATCAGTGTGAGTGTTCCCTGATGCGGGTGTGTGGCTGCGGGCGGTTGCGGGAGTGTCCGGTCCTGCCCGGGGTGGGGGGCAATATTTCTGTCCAGGTGAGGGGAATGAATGACTGACGCCGGTCTTCTGTATGCTCTGGTGTTTCTTGTTCTGGGTGGCGGAATGGCTGCGCAGTGGGTGGCGTGGCGTTTCCGGCTTCCGGCGATCGTGCTTCTGTTCGGTCTCGGTCTTCTGATGGGGCCGGGGCTGGGTGTTCTGCATCCGGCGCGTGAGCTGGGGCCGATCTATCATACGGTTGTTTCTCTTGCCGTGGCCCTGATCGTGTTCGAGGGCGGGCTGGCTCTGGATTTCCGGCAGCTGCGCGAGGCGGGAGAGGGAGTGATCCGGCTGACGCTGGTGGCTCTTCCGGTGAGCTGGGCTCTGGGGTCTGCGGCGGCGCATTATATCGGGCGTCTGGCCTGGGGGCCTGCGATTCTGTTCGGTGCGATCATTGTCGTGACGGGTCCGACGGTGGTTCTGCCGCTGCTCCGGCATACGAAGCTGCGGCCCAGGGTTGCGGCGTTCCTGCGCTGGGAGGCGATCATCAATGATCCGCTCGGTGCGATTCTGGCGGCGCTGGTGCTTGAGGTTCTGCTGCTGAAATCGGGGCAGGATTCGGTTCTTTTCTATATGGAGATTCTGCCCAAGCTTCTGATCAGCGGTGCCGTGGCCGTGGCGAGCGGCATCGGTGCATCCTGGGGCATGAAGAAGCTGTTCGAGCATGATCTCATGCCCGAGACGATGAAGAGTCCGGTTCTGATTGCCATGTCTCTCGTGGTGTATGCGATCGGCAGTCTGGGGCTGGAGGGGGCTGGTCTGATGGCGGCGACCGTGTTCGGCATGGCGCTGGCCAACATGAAGATTCCGGGGATTTCGGAGCTCAGCCGTTTCAAGGAGAGCATTGTCGTCCTGATTGTCTCGGGGCTGTTCATCATGCTGACGGCGGATCTGCACCGGGAGGTTCTTGCCGGTCTGTCCTGGCCGATTCTGGCGCTGACGGGAGCGGTGGTGTTTCTGGTCCGTCCGCTGAGCATTTTCATCTCCACGCTCGGGTCTTCCCTGTCGCGGCGTGAGCGTCTGTTTGTGGGCTGGATCGCGCCGCGCGGTATTGTGGCGGCGGCTGTGGCCGGTGTGTCCGGAATCCGTCTTGTGGAGGCCGGGTATGAGGGGGCGGAGAAGGTTATGCCTGCCGTTTTCGCCCTGATTGCCGCGACGATGCTGCTGCACGGGTTTTCTCTTGCGCCTGTCGCACGGCGTCTGAAGCTGACGCTGTCTGATGTGCCGGCGCTTGGTATTGTCGGTGCGTGCAACTGGTCGGTTGATCTGGCTGTTGCGGTGCGGGAGGCCGGGACGCCGGTGACGCTGGCGGATACGTCTCCGCTGCTTCTGGAGCGGGCGCAGCGGGCCGGTGTTGCGGTTCTGTGTGTGGAGGTTCTGTCCCAGGCGGGGGCGGAGAGTCTGGAGGAGCTGCCTGCGGACTATCTTCTCGCGGTGACGCCTGATGCGATTTACAACGGGATGGTGTGTGCGCATCTGGCGCCGCATTATGGCCGGGCCAGGGTGTATCAGGTGTCTCCGGGGATTGCGCGGCTGGATCTCTATCACGGGCTGAGCCGGGATGCGCGTGGCAAGGTTCTGGGTCAGCCGGCCTGGAATTACACGCTTCTGGAGACGCTGGAGCAGCAGGGCTGGCGGTTCCGGGTTCTGGAGATTACGGCTGAGAATCTGGAGCAGATAACGCAGGCGGACGGTAATCGTCTGGTTCTGCTGACCCTAAAGGCCGGTTCGGGGATTGTGGTGCATTCGGCTGAGGATCCGGTGACGATCGTGCCGGTTCCGGGGGATCGTCTGGTGGCGATGGTGCCTCCGGGTGAGGTGCCGGCCGGGCCGGAGGTTGCTGCTTATACCAACCGTTGATTGCTAGAACCTATGCGCCCAATTGCGCAGTCCGATTGACATGATGCGCCAAGGTTGTTCG
>NZ_JAJJND010000076.1 GCF_029759835.1 Acetobacter sp. AN02 | reverse complement strand
AAAAAACAGCAACGTCCTTCCTCGCGGTCATCCATATCGCTGCCGCTGCAGACTGGATCAAGCCCTAACAGGCCCTAGCCGGTTCTCCGAAGGCTCTGCGAGGCTATAAACGGAATCCAATTCTATTGGCGTAGGGTCAAGGGGATGCAATCCCTTGCACTCCTACTACATCTTCATGTATAAATAATTTGGAAACAACGCAATGGAAAGACACTGCAATGATTCATATAGATTACTCTAATATTGGAATAATTTTATCAATCATATGTTTCTTCATATCTATTGGCGTTTCAATATACATATTAAATAGTTCTATTAAAAATATCCCAGACAAAGGGATTTTAAGGTGGATGTATCTTTCTATTATTGGCATTTCTTTCGGAGCGATTCTTATATCGATAATAGCTTTTGTAACATTTTTGCATAATCATGCGTGAATAAATTGATGTTAAATGCGTAGAAAACAAGAAATAATACAATAGATGTTAATATTATTTCTTGATTCACGCTATGAATGTTACCAAAGTAATTAACGGACATACCCACAAGAATCGACAAAAACATACAAATTGCAATTTTATAAAATTTCATATCTATGATCTCCTTGGAGTTATTATATCATATCAATAATGATTATTTTATCCTGCTACTACTTCAGTGAAAGAATGTAGCAAGAAGCTTAGGATAAACTTCTATTCTTACTAACACGTCATATACGGGGTTGGTTCACACGATGACGGATGATGATTAATCCAGCCTGTATAGAGTCCAAAAACTTCCTCGATATCTTCGAAATATTCTGAATCTGGAATCTCTGTAGGTTCTAAATCATCAATATCATAGATATCAATCAGGTCAGGCAGGGGGGGGGGTGCCGACCCCCCTGCACCCTCCACAGAGTAATACATTGGAGTATCTTCTGTGAGATGTCGTTTATGAGTTAAAGATATAGGCCCGGCCCAAAGTTCGGAGATGTTCGTTATATTTTGTATATACATATCGTTGATGATTTTGTCAGTCTCTTTACTGTTATCTCTTAGTTTTTCGTTCAGCTTGTTGCTTATCTTGCTCTTTAATGAACGACGCAAATCATTCAAAAAGAACGTGAAAGACGCATCTTTATAGTCGCGATTACGAACTAAAATCACAGGCTCAGTTATATTAACCGCATAACAGTGAGGCATCATAACGCCAAGAATCTCGTTTTGCTTTTCATCGCGCTTACGTTGTTCAGCGTCTTCGTTAGTAGTGCGTTTAAAGTGCGGACGTTCAGTATTTGCATCATCAAAAAACGTTTTTGAAATCTCATACTCTTCATCGTTTTCAATAAGAGAATTGTTATCAACGACCCTGCGTTTTTGAATCCTTACAAAATCTTTCGTGTCATTCTTGAAAATGATTCGTTGGCGATTGTTGCGAAGTCCAGCCGAAAACTGCTGAAAATCATTATATTTTTGCACAAGACGCATCCCATGCATTTCATTCGCAAGCCAGGGGAGGGACGCATTCGACATGGATGAAACATCAAAAGGCTTCAGGATATAGCTGATAGCCTTCTTCGGACTCTGGACAATTCCATCATGAATTCTACAGCGTAGATTTTGATACATATAAGATGAGACAGCACCCCAGCCACCTTGTTTGTTGGTAATATATCGGCTGGCTTCATACAGGATGTTCATATGAAGATTGATTGACTCATCTGTGTTGTTGATTGTTATCTCAGTCGTTCTAAGCTGAATCTTGATGCCGAAAAGTTTGTTCAAGTCTCGGAAAGTGTCTGATACCTTTCTCGACCAATAAGAGTGAGTTGCTTTTAAATCCCCAAAGAACGGAACATTTTCACAAGTGATGACCGCATATCGGAGATTCTTTGAACGTCTGAAAAAATCATGCTCAATAAAGTAATTTAAGGACCGAACCAGGTCTTGTCGGTCCTGTTGCATCACTGACGGAATAAGCAAAATATGACGAAAGGCACGTTCAGCTTGCTTCTCGATTCCTGTAATCAGTCCGATTTTTGTAATGTCTTGCTCCTGCTGAAAAGCAGGAATCCCCAGGTATTCTAACCTATTGGCAAGGTCATAAGAACGGCTGAAAAGAGCGTCAAAACGTTGCTTTTGCTCGATATATTTTTCGTGATTTATGATATTGCCAGAGTTCGCAAGAACGACATCAGAAAAATCTACATGCACAATATCCCGCTTACGCAAGCAAAATTATTTTCAGAAATCTCTACAAAATGCATATATTTAGTATATAATGTAATCATATAAGGTCTCCAATTAGCCGAGTGCTTCCAACGTTTTCTGGCTAGTTGGAAATAGTATAGCACAAAAGGAGGAGGGGATTTGTTTCCCTTCCTCTTTTTTTATGCTGTTAAGAAATTAACGCCAGCTTTTCTCTGATATCTGACTCTTTCGCGTTAACGTATCTGAGTAGCATCTGACTCGTTTTATGACCACTCATAGAAGCCAGAGCACCGATAGAAAGCCCTGCATCTGCCAAGCGTGATATAGCTTCATGGCGTAAATCATGGATACGCAAATCATCGCAACCCGCACGACGACGTGCAGTTTTCCACAGATTATCGACAGTCGTTGACGATATCGTGAATAACGTATTGCGTAACGGATTCTCATTCATAAGACGCATGACCGCGTTCGTTGCCTTGTCTGACAAATGAACAACTCGCGTCGTGTGATTCTTGGTTTCGGTCTTTTTAATAGACCAGCCTTGACGACCTTCTAAAATTTCATCACGGGTCGCTTTCAAGATTTCGCTTTTTCTCATCCCCGTTGCGAGTGCGATTTCAAAGAAACATAGCATCTGTATGCCATGACAACCATTCAACAAAGCATCGCGGAGACGTTCCTCTTCATTGCCATGCAAGCGTCGTTCACGTCCGACCGAAGGAGAAGGAAGGAGGATATCTTTGACGGGATTCTTTAAATCCGTAAGACCCCATCCGTGCTTAGTTTTCGGCTTTTTTGCTGTTTCAAAGATAACCGACAGACGATAGAGGTCATTGCGTATCGTGGAAGGCGATGGGAGTTTTCCATCTCTTACTCTGCGATTGATTTTCCAATCGTGAACCATCTCGGCTGTTATGTCTTTTAGCGGAACATCCGCAAACTCAGACCTCAGCCACATTTTCAAGCGGAGCAACGCTTGAGCGTATCCCCTGAGATTATCAAGGTCTTCGTTCATATATTTTTTGATAGCCTTCTTTAAAGGCCAATCAACAGACGGCGTATTATCGAACGCACGTTGCTCAGCTTCTATCAGCTTTTTAGGCTTGGGTTTTTCAACCTTCTTGGGTTTCCAATCCTCTTTTTTGAAAACCATATTCGGATTAGCTATCTCATCATTGATAGCAATCTCAACCCTCGAAGCCCATTCAAGAGCTTGCGACTTTTTAGGGAATGTCCTTCCAATCGAATATCCGTTCAAGCGAACGGTAACAGCAAACTTGTTGCCTCTCTTCTGTATCTGTTTCATATATCTTCGCTAACCTGCCAAGCGTTTCTCCATAGTTATTGCGGTTGAGAAAAGCACATACAGCACCAAATCAAAAAAGTCAAGTAAAAAGCTCTATTTACTTGGTATTTTTCTTAACTCGAAAACCGTTGTGCCTTCGCGGGTACCGTGGGTTCGAATCCCACCCTCTCCGCCAGAAGATATATTCCATGACATTCCATAATGCGCATCCGGTCTTGAATTCGGCGAGTTACCGGCGATTTCAACGATCCAGAGCGTACTGTGGCAATCCTTGAAGCGCATGCAATGCGGGGGTAGTTATGGGGGTATCAGACTGGTCTTGGGGGTATCAATGCTGACAGATGTCCAGCTCCGGCGCCTTGCCCCGAAAGATAAGGCTTACAAGCTTGCAGACGCAGGTGGTCTTTTTATTCTCGTCCAGCCGAATGGATCGCGCCTCTGGCGTATGAAGTATCGCTTTGGTGGCAAGGAGAAGCTTCTTGCATTAGGTGCTTACCCTGAAGTGACGCTGGCAAAGGCGAGAGATGTCCGGGATCAGGCGCGTAGCGAGCTCCGTGCCGGTCGGGATCCTTCACTGACCCGTAAACAGCGTCAGGCAGAAGCCCGCCAGACAGATCGCCAACTCAGAAACGTTGGGGAAATCTGGATTGCTTCCCAGGCCTCGCGCTGGAGCCCGCGTCATCGGCAAGACGTCGAAACAAGCTTGGAGCGGTTCGTCTGGCCTGATCTGGGCTCTCTCAATCTTGACGATATCACTCCGCCAATGGTGCTCGCGACCATCAGAAAGATTGAAGCCGGAAGAGCCAGGGAAACGGCACGCCGGATACGCCAGAGACTGAGCGCGATTTTCCTGTTCGGCATTGCCCACGGTCTGTGGCACACAGGATCCTGCAGCGATCGTCAAGGGGGCACTCGCCCCTCTGAAAAAAGGTCGTCAGCCCGCCATCACCGATCTGGGGGGAACTGCGCGATCTGTTCCGTCAGGTTGAAGCCATCCCGGCCCACCCTGTGACGTTACTGGCGCTCCGCTTTCTGGCCCTGACATCTGTACGTCCTGGCGAGGTCCATGCCATGGGATGGCACGAACTGTCAGAGGATCGATCCGTCTGGCTGATTCCGGCAGAGCGCATGAAGATGCGTCGGGAACACGAAGTCCCCCTTTCCCGACAGGCGCGGGAGATTCTCGAGGCAGTTTTCCTGCTGACAGGCAAAGGGCCGCTCGTTTTCCCAAACAACCGATGGGCGCATCGCCCGATGAGTGAGAACGCGCTCAGTTACCTTCTTCAGCGGGCGGGATATTCCGGACGCCAGGCTCCGCACGGCTTTCGGGCGTCATTCTCGTCAATCATGAACGAGCGCTACCCGTCCGACAGGGCCATCATCGACCTCATGCTGGCGCATCAGAACAAGGATCGGGTGGAAGCAGCCTATAATCGTGCTCTTCATCGTGAGCGACGAAAAGAACTTGCCCAGGTCTGGGCCGACCTTCTTATGGAAAACGCTTCACCCCCAACTGATTTGCTCGGTCACCAAAAGCGATAGACAGTCACCCCCATCTTTCGGCAGGAGCCGGAACAGTTCTCCGACCGGGTAATTTTTTCCTGCAGAGAGTACAGTTTCCGGCCATGGAGACGATAACGGAATCCTTCTGCATGCAGGGCCTTGCGAAGGAGGATCTCAGGTTTCGTATCCTTGCCACGGATCCCGGACATCATGCGGCTACGAACATCCCGAGAAACAATGTCAGCCATTGGAAATGTCCACGCAGGCCGATGAAAGTTCCTTTTTGCGCTTCGGATATTCAACGAACTGCATGGCCGTCCGGATGCTGGATATACAGAGCTAAAACTTCTGAAAGGTAGTCCGCACCGTTCGGATCATAGCGTCACAAAACGGCTCCAGCAGAGGCAATGCGGCAAGGTAGTGGGGCTGGTGTTGTCATTTACAGGCACAACCCGCATGCAACTCATCTCCACGAAATCTTATGATTCGCCGTATGTGGATCGCATACCGCCATGCGGTCTGGTAAGTTGTGAAGACATATAATGATCAGGTCCAAAATGCCATGAAACATCAACCTGATCTTCCTGCTCTCTCGTACATCAAAACTGAACCCCATTCAGAACATTTGGCAATTTCCGAAGATCAACCGGTTGTCAAAACGCCGTTCTTGATAGCTTTCTGGACATCAATAATACTGCCCAGTTCACCCGGAAGCATTCTCTCTCCATATCCAGATAATATCCGCCGAATAGATCTCTGAAAATAATTATCTGAATATGATCAATAGATCATGTATAAATTCTGCAATTCCAAATATGGGTCAACAAAAAATATATCCCATGAAAAATAATATTTTATAAATTATTGTGATTTAATATTTTTATTTCCAATTGTGCGGCAGATTTTATCAAATAAAAATCCGCCGCACAATAAGAGTTTTCAATTTAAATATTATTCTTTATTCCTTTCATCGTCTTTATGACCTCCACGTTTAGATGCATTTTTTTTGAGCCAAGCCTCAAGGTCACTGTCTAACCAGCGAACGGCCCGTGGCCCAAATCTATGTGATGGCGCAGGAAATTTCTGAGCGATCACGAGCTTGCGGACGTAGCCAGATGAAAGACCGACACGACTGGCGACCTCCCGGATTGATAGTAATGAAACAGGAGACATGATTCAGCTCCATGAAACCGACGGGAAGAGCCCGCCCTCACAGCGAATCGTATAGTGATTCGCTGTGACTCATTATTGACTCAAATACGGAGACGACGCCACAATTTTTTGCTGTTTACAAATGCCCTAAAGTCTGAATAGTGACTCGCACATTATCACTATGACTGATTTTTGGAAAATATTCCATGGTAAGAACAATTCCAGACGATTTAAGGAAAGTGCCTTTAACCGCAGACGATTGCCGAAGTGCTCGTGCTCTTCTGGGCTGGGGACAAGAGGAACTCGCGGCGAGATCTTCTGTGCCACGTGTGACGATTTCGCGCTTCGAAGGGGGATCTTCCACGCCCGTCATTAAAACTCTTGAAGCCCTGCGGGCAGCTTTTGAGTCGACGGGACTATACTTGCAGGATATCGATGGACGTCATCGCCTTTTTATCAAGACATCATGCTGGCTTGTTGCCTTCCTGGCGACATGCCAGCAGATCGAAGTCGGCGATCGAATCGAGGTTAACGAGGGGCCTGATGAAACGTTGCGCCTAAGGAATGTGTCCCGCAATTATGATATCCGGGCAGCAAGTGCACCCTTGGGAGGACAGTGGCGCTACAATTATGCCCGGGCGGGCGACAAGGGTATCGTTTACGAGGTGAGCCCGCCGCGACAGGATCCCGATTATGGTGACGTTTGTCAGGTTTCTTACCGTCTTGATCCGTTTGACATCGAAACGGCGATCAGGGGGGGCTGAAAACAGGTCGTCTGCCAATGATTTGGCAAGGCAACCTGCACGTTTTTGTCGAGCATACGCTTACTCAGTACGCTGTCCTTGGGACCGTCTTAAACGAACGGTACATGAGGTCTCACCATTGGCGGCAGTCTGGGTCGTTTCCCCACATTGCCGCAAAATCGCGGCCATGTGCCCGCGATTTTCTTCCAGAATCTCGCCCCAGGCACCGACATCGCCCTGATCATTGATGATGTCCCGGGCGACGTCCGTGATATCGCGCAAAAGCAGGGGAAAGCCCCATTCCGTCTGAATCAATCCCCGGTTTCGTTCGATGACTGTTCCCACAGAGATAAAGAAAAAACAGACCATACTGACCAGAAAGGCCCTCAATAGCCAGTCGATCAGCCCTCCGCCAAAAGGACCAGTCCCGATAAAACTGTTCACTCGCCGCGCGACGATGCGATCGATTTCCGTTTGTGCGCTCCGGATCCGGCTTTCGTCCTGTTTGCGAAGCCGTTCCAGGGTCGTGTTCAACTGCTGTGTCGTATGAAGGTTTCCTTCCCGGAGTTGAAGGACGAGGAGCGTCAGATGCTGGACCTGCTCTCGCAGATCATGCACCACCACGTAGACAGGATCATCTTTATCCAGCAGTGCTGCATTGCAGGCCTCCTGGAAGGCCTGCTCACTCATGATCCTGTCGTCCCCAGGAGGAATGGCACGTGGAAACCGGGGCATCAGGAAGCCGGTCATGGGAGCTTCTCCTCGAAGTCTTCAAATTGTGCCTCAAGGGACTTCAGCCATTTTCGGACATGATTGGCCCGGATCAACCGCAGCACCGCCCCGCTGGGTGCGGGACGTCCATCTGCAGCGTCCCGGAACAGGAACCGGTTTTCTGCCAGAATCCGGGTCCCCCGCAGGGTTTCCATAATCACGATTTCGGCGCCCGCTTCGAGAGCCTGCAGGATATCGGGATTCTCAAGAAGGTCTTTAAAACCTGCCCGTCCTTTGGTGCTCTCGTCGGCGAGAGCCTCGTTCAACACAAAAACGACGTTGACATGCTCCAGTGCGCCCATGGACTGCAGACGGTGATAGGGCGCGAGATAGTCGGCGTCAGAGCCAAGCGTAAACAGAACTGTCACGTCAAAGCCGTGCGTACCCAGAAATGTCACAATATCCAGATCTTGTAGGATCCGCGGTCCGATCAGATCGCCGCCACCCAGATCGATAACGCCGCTGATCCGGTTTTGCACCAGGTCGTCCACGAACTCCTCAGCCGTCGTCAGGAGGGTATTGTCTGATACCAACCGTTAATTGCTCGAACTCATAAGGGGATATGTGTATTCCTGCCAACGTAGAGAACCAATATTGGCATGGGTTGCAGCAAGCAACGACTGGTATGAAGCGTCATCCGCAGTAATGGCATCCGCAAAATAATGACTGGTTGACTGGTTCGTGCGATCCAGGTCCGCAACCCTGACGTCCCGTCCGGCCCGCCTGGCGCGTTCGATCAGATTGACCAGCATCATTGTCTTGCCACTGCCGCCGCGCCCCTGCGCAAGAAGCAGGATGCGCCTTCTGTCCTGATTGTTGTCGGTATTTTCGCTGGACATTTCTGTCTCCTTCCATTGCCACTAAATGAAAGAGCGAAAGTGGTATTTTATTCAATAAAAACAGATCTTTATGCGCAGACCTCTGGCGGTGTCAGGAGCGATGTGAAGCGCTCCATGACGATCTAGGTGATGAATGAGCGTTCACCTCACTTTTATGTGATGAGAGCCTTACTTAGGTCGTGGGGGCATGGGAATCGCACTTTTGCCCAGCCGCTCCTGAATGTCCTGCAGGCGCTGCCTGCCAGTCCCGGATGAGGAGCGTCCGACCGGTTCAAGGGACCTGTCAGGAAGCCTAGGCGAAGGCTGGTTTTTCACCCTGACGGGCGTCTCGACGTGTAAGGGATCGGATTGTACCTGTTCCTGCTTTCGGCTCCGACTGGCCCGAGGACGTCGCAACGGAGGTCGGGTGCTCTGGAGGCGTTTCCAGGCTTTCTGAACGGATGCCAGCGTCGGTACGTGTCCTGCCCGGTCCCGAAGGTCCAGACGGACCACCACACTCATGAAGAGTTTCCAGTCCATCCGGCCATTGACGCACTGGGCTTCAAGCTCGGCAACATTGTCCCGCATCCAGCGGGTCAGCGATCCGGCAGCGACCTCTGAGCGAGCCTGTTCGAAGAGTTCGGCAATGCCGGGTTTCCGGGTCGTCCTGTCTGCCATGGTCTGAAGTTTCTGGAGGTTTCTGGAGGTTTCCTGCCAGCCTTTCGGATGTTCTGCCTCATCTGCATGTGGCGTTTTTTCCGAGCAAAACAAGACATTTTCCGGATCTGTTTGATCCCTTTTGTTCTCTTTCTTCCCAATGGAGAGACAATACAGGGACATTACAGGCCCTTTTTTGGCCACCATTTTCCCTGTCCTGAAGAGCACGCTACCTCATTTTCATACGCATGCTTCGCAAGCATATGAAAACGAAGGCTTTTTTCTTCTCTTCTGCTGTCTCTATCGCATTTAAAAATGCTCCCTTTAAGTCTTTGATTTTATGGACATTCCCTGAAATCAGCCCTGAAGTGCGCGATGTGAAGAAAGGCATTTTTTCCCCTGTGTTTCCGATTGCACGGCATTTCCGTCATTTCCCCAAGGGATTTTGGCTGGAGACGCTGCTGCATTTATCTTCAATCCTGAAACATATGGTGAACATTTATGTCCCATTTTTCCTTATCCAGCTTCCTGCCACCTCCCGATGACGTGCTGCATGCCACTGTCGAATTGAAAGCCCTGATGGCCGTTCAGGGCCTGATGCTCCTTGAACTTCTTGGCGGCAATTCAGCCGCTCATCATGCGCTCGAAGGCATCGTCATCCTGCATCGCGATCTTGAATATCGCTTTGAGCAACTGGAACGCCTTCTTTTGGATCAGCCCGGCTGAAGCGCTCAGGCCAGGACGTTCATTTCACCATCATTATTTCTGTCACGGCTCCGGCGCACTCACTGTGTCTGGAGCCGTTTTTATGAGGGCCATGTTCTTATGACTCAGGACTTCCGTTTTGATCCTGTCCGTTTTGCCCTGCCTGAAGGGCATAGTCTGTTCCCCATCCGTGATCTGGATTGTTACGCGACACTTGCCGCTCGTGTAGGCGTCTGTCCGCATGGGTTCATGCTCGCGGACCTTGGGCCGGATGCCTGGACGCTTCGAAAGACATACTGGGCCCCCAGGAACGACATTTGGCGAGCTTTTCGATCTGCTGTTCAGCAGAGACATCCTCATCTTCCCGCCTGGGAAGACTTGACCCAGAATGGAATAAAATTCGCCTCGCTTTATGAACTGGCCGTTTATCGTCGGCTACTGGCTCTTTTGCCAGGCGACGTCATCCTGAAAGTTCATCCCAGACTGAAAGACTGTTTCTGTGACCCAAAGGCGGAAGGGGATTTTTGTCTGACGTCACAGCACACCGGAAAGAAAAGTTTTATCGAAGTCGTCGGCGCTTTTGATCAGAGTTTCTCAGCCCATTCGGTCTTGCAGCAGGAACGCCGTCCTGAAACACTCCGGCGTCTCCACCGGTATCCGGCTGACGAACGACCCGTCCTGATTTTCAAGGACATGGTGTGTGATCCGGAGCTTCGGGACGCAGCACTCCGACAGGCTTTGGCCATAGTCAGGACATGATGAGGGATCCAGCAGACTGTCTCACGTCTGTATGAGACAGTCTGGAGCGCATGGATTGCTCAGAGGCAGCTTTAGAATCTGGACAGAAGAATATTTCCCCGACTGCGACCACGACGTTCATATCCAGCTCGACGAAGCACAGGTAAAATATCCTGGGCCCATCGGGCACTTTCTGTGTCTTCCATAATGATATGGTCAGGCAGAAGCGTCATGGGAGCAGCTCGAAAGAAAGGCAGAAGCGCACGGTCCTCATAACCTTCAATATCAATTTTCAGAACGTGAATGCCTGTTGCATCGCACTGGTGCAGGATATCCAGAAGTGGCCGGACACGGACGCTGTCTCCTGCTTCATCCTAACCCATCCGACCACTTCCGAAATCTCTGTTCGTCTGAACCAGCAGACCCATTCCGTCATGATCGCCGACGGCTACCTGAAACAGATCCGCTTTCAGGCCATTGAGCGCCATATTTTTTTTGAGGTGGTCAAACAGCGTCCTGTTCGGCTCGATTGCGATAACGCAGGCTTGTCGTTGAGCGGCGTACAGGAAAAAAAATCCCATATTGGCGCCAATATCGACAAATGTCCCACCTCTGGGCAGGTAACGAGAAATCCACCGGGTCTCCCGATGGTTATAGCAGGAACCACAGACTGCTGATTTTGCATCTGTCTGATTGTCCTTGGGATAAAAACGGACCTTGAGACCGAATAATGTCGCATCGACAGGGTCCGGGCGGTCCTTTTTGAAGTGTTCGATGAACGGGCGACGAAGACGGCTGTACCCCAGCGGAGTATTGAAGAAGATTTTTCGGATCCACTGCTGTTTCTGCGTGAGGGGATACTACCAACCGTTTCTTGATTAGACTCACGGGGTACCCATTGGGCTAAAAATGTGATTCACAGGATGCTGATCATTCTGAGAAGGAGGCATTCTGTAT
>NZ_JAJJND010000075.1 GCF_029759835.1 Acetobacter sp. AN02 | reverse complement strand
TCCGTAAAAGTGCCTGTTCCGTCTCCTTCTTCCATCCATACAATATGGGAAGTATTTCAAGATCTAACAGGCCCTAGATTGCCGGCATAGCAAGGCTCTGGATCAGGTATTTTGTCACAGCTGACTAAAATCTGGGCTGTGTCCCGTGGGGTGGTGTAGGAGTGAGATTGGCTGCTGAGGCGGCCACCGCCGGTCTTTGATAGGGTTCGGGTGCGAAACTGAACCTGAAGGACCTGACGATGACTGACGAGAAGATGGCGCTGCTTGAGCTTGTGGAGCAAGCGTCTGATGGCGATTTTGTTCGTGAGATGCTGGCGTTTGCTGCCGATCGGATGATGGAGATGGAGGTCGAGGCCCGGACTGGGGCGCCGTTGGGCGCGCGTTCGGCCTCCCGCTCAACCCAGCGCAACGGCTACCGCGCCCGGAACTGGGACACGCGGGCGGGCACGGTGGAGCTTGCGATCCCGAAGCTGCGCAAGGGCAGCTATTTCCCGACCTTCCTTGAGCCCCGGAGGACGGCGGAAAAGGCGCTGCTGGCGGTCATCCAGGAAGCCTATGTGCAGGGGATTTCCACGCGATCGGTCGATGATCTCGTCCGCGCCATGGGTGCCGGCGGCGTCTCCAAAAGCCAAGTCAGCCGTCTGGTCGGGGAGATCGACGAGCGGGTCAACTCCTTCCTGTCCCGGCCGATCGAGGGCGAATGGCCGTATCTGTGGATCGATGCGACGTATCTGAAATTGCGCCAGGGCGGCCGGATCGTGTCGATCGCCGTGATAATCGCCGTGGGCGTGAACACCGATGGCCGCCGTGAAGTGCTGGGCGTGGCGACGGGACCGTCCGAAGCGGAAGCGTTCTGGACGGATTTCCTGCGTTCCCTGGCCGATCGCGGCCTGCGTGGCGTGAAGCTGGTGGTGGCCGACGCGCATGCCGGGCTGCGCGCCGCGGCCGGTCGCGTGTTCAACGCGACCCTGCAACGCTGCCGGGTGCACTGGCTGCGCAATGCACTCGCTTATGCCCACGCGAAACAACGTCCTGCCATCACGGCCCTGTTGCGCACGATCTTCACGCAGGAAACGGCGGACGATGCCGCGCGCCAATGGCGGCACGTCACGGACAAGCTGCGCGAAGGCTTTCCGAAACTGGCGGACTTCATGGAGCGGACAGAGCCGGATGTGCTGGCCTACATGGGCTTTCCCCGGGAGCACTGGACCCAGATCTCGTCGACGAACCCGATCGAGCGGGTGAACCGGGAGATCAAGCGTCGCTGCGACGTCATCGGCATTTTCCCCAACGACGCCGCCATCATCCGTCTCGTCGGGGCCTTGATGCTGGAGCAGAACGACGAATGGGCCGTGTGCCGACGCTACATGACGCTGGAAGGATTGGTCGCCATAAGCCATAACCAAACCATCAGCCTGCCAGCCATGGCTGCCTGATAACCTCGAACCTATCGAGGATCGGTGTTCCTACACCACCCCACGGGACACAGCCAAAATCTGAGTGTATAAAGTGAATTCATGCTCTCAATTACAAGCAAGCTACGCGGTAGTCACTGGTTGGATCATGTTTTTTACATAAAAGGGCTTTCCAGAAAAGGAAAGCCCCTATCAGAATCAATCTCTAACAGAAATTAAACAGACTGCCTCTTCATATCATAGGTTTTCTGAGTGTTGAGCAGATAAGGTCCCGCGGCACGGATGGTCATGGAGAGAATTCCCATTTGCCCCTCCGTCAGGTGACCAGTCAAAGGCAGTTCTGCATCACCATTGGTCCAAGCACAATCTGTCCAGCCAAAATCATACCAGCCAGCAGGTTTCTCTCCCTGAACGTGAGTGGTGATCTCGAACTGCTGTTTGGCGCACTGAAGATGCACGTCTGCAACAGCAACGCCCATGTAGCGACGGTCATCTACAAACGGGCCAATTACGTCTGAGGGGCGGCTGGAGCGCGAGATAATCCGCACAGAGTCAGTGTTCGGCGGAAGCATGAAACTGTAGTTATCCGCTGTCTTGCGCATGGGCCGAATCACTGCACCTGTTTGGGTAATCAGATGCAGGTCAGGATCGTCGGTTGTCTCAACAGTTTCTGAGAAATGCTGCTGGCAGCCAATGACCTTGTTTTCACGAGCTTCCAAGGCCCTGAAGATGGGTTCTACGAAGGACCGCTCCACCCCCAGAGGTGCACCCGCGTCGTCAGCCCAATTTTTCACCGCCGCACCACGCAGAGCTACGACCTTACCTTCCTGATGGAAAGAAGAGCGATTGCCGGTATCGAGATAACTCTCGGTCAGCATGCCATCTGCTGTTATGACGGAGTGATGATCTGTTTCGATATGGTAGTAGTCATAGGACGTGAAGGATTTATCATAGAAGATGGATCTGCCGTTGACGAGCATCCGGGCTGGTACAAAGCGGCCTTCGAAGAACAGGCAATGTTCAGAAGTAATCAGCATGTCCTTGTAGGGCACGCCATCAGCAATCGCGTTTTTGAGAATACGCACAGGCCAGCCAGCTTCATCATATGACAGTTCAGGGCGGACCATGGTGCGTGCTTTTCCGGCCCACACAACTGGACGGATGATCTCTTTGTTGTTCTCCCAGTCAAAGGCAACAACTCGGTCACCAATTTGAATATCTTCTACTGCAACATCACCTTCCAGCGTACGGATCATGCTGCCGGATAGGAAACAGACGATGGCAAGGCTGCCATCGGCTTCTTTCTCCAGCTTAAGCTTGGTACCCGGAGCAACATTGAAGTTAGGCCACGTAACGGTCTTGCCATTGGATGTGATAGTCAGCGTCGTGCCAGAATATTGAATTGTAGCGTCAGCGGCCATCGGCAAACCGTCGAGGTCAATCTTGTCCGTATTGGTGAAACCAGTAACGTTCGGAAGAGCAGATAGATTTTGGCCGGATCCCAATGTGAGAACGTTATGATTACCGGAAAAAGCAACCGTTTCGGCTTGTGGAATGGAGCCTATGGTTGCGGTGGAACTGTTGGAAATCTTTACGGTACCTGCCAGTGTACCAAGTGACGCATAGTCAGATTGGGACAGACCGGAGCCACGGTGTATCAAGGGCTGCATGGTGGTTTTTCCGGGAGGGTTCAAATGGGACAATGCGCGGTCATCTATTGCCGGGTTTCCACGGCTGATCAGTCTTGCGTGCGCCAGAAGGACGAGCTGAAGCGGTTTGCCGAACGCGCGGGCTATGAAGTGTCTGGCATCTTCATGGAGACCGGCTCTGGCGTCCGAGTGGATCGGGCCGAGCGTCGAAAGGTCATGGCACTGGCCCAGGCCCGTGGAATTGATGCCATCCTGGTGACGGAGCTGTCCCGCTGGGGGCGTTCGACCATTGATCTCATCTCCACGCTTCAGGAGCTGGAGAGCTATCGTGTTTCCCTGATCGCCATAACGGGGATGACGTTCGACCTGGCGACGCCACATGGACGGATGCTGGCGACAGTTCTGGCCGGGATTGCGGAGTTCGAGCGGGATCTGATCAGCGAGCGGGTGAAGTCCGGTCTGGCCGCTGCCAGGGCGCGCGGGAAGGTTCTCGGCCGACAGAAAGGACAGCGGCCAAAGTCTGATCGTCTGGCTCCGAAGGTTCTGGCGCTGGTGGCTGAAAAGCGGAGTTATAGATGGATCGCCCGCGATCTGGGAATCAGCAAGAACACTGTTGCTGCCATTGTGCATAGGGAAAGGTGAGTTTATCGGCCGTTGAATATGGGTTGCTTTCTGTCGTTCTCTATTGTCGGTCTAGTAGGTTATCGCGTATGACTGCATGCAAACATGCGGTCATGTAAGGACGTTCACATGCCAACAATAGCGATTATCAGTCAGAAGGGTGGGGCTGGAAAAACCACTCTGGCTTTGCATCTGGCTGCGGCTGCTGAGGATACTGGCCATACGGCATTGGTGATTGATGTGGACCCACAGGCAACTGCGAGCCAATGGGCGGCATGGCGTAAAGATGCTCCGCCGGTTGTGATTGACAGTGCTCCGCCGCGCCTCGCGGCTAAGATCGAACAGGCAATGAGTCAGGGCGCTGAGTTCATCGTGATTGATACTCCGCCTCACGCTGATAGTGCGGCTAGTGCTGCCGTTGAAGTCGCCGATTTAGTGTTAATTCCATGTCGGCCGAGTGCATTCGATCTGGCAGCGATCAAAACTACTGCCAGTCTTATAAAAATGCGTGGCAAACCAGCCTTCGTCGTTTTTACAGCGGGAAGTCCGACCGCTCCGCGTATGTATGAGGAGGCCACACAACTCGTAGAAAGCTACGGGCTAAACGCATGCCCACATATTATCGCTGATCGTGCAGTTTTTCGTCATGCGGCGGCGGAAGGGAAAACTGCAATGGAAATAGAGCCAAAAGGCAAGGCGTCTGATGAGGTAAGGCTGCTTTACAAGTGGACATGCAAGCATGTAAACATGCAATCATCGAGAAAGCGGAGAGCTAGTGCATGAGCCGGAAGGGGTCTCTACTGTCGTTGCGGGATCGTGCTTCCGCAATATCGTCGGCTGTAGCCACATCAGAAAGCAAGGTTGCTGCCACAGACAGCAAGCCGGTTGCGCCGAGCCGTCAAGGAAAGAAAGCCATGACGGGCTATTTTAGCCCGGAAATGTCGTTTGCCATGCATATGACCGCCAGAAAGCATGGGATGAGTTTACAGGACGCGATGGCCGACGCGTTTAACGACTGGCTACGCAAGATGGGAGAAAGTCCTGTAGGCAAGTAGGTAGGTGTAGCTGAGGTTATGTTTGCATGCACGCATGTACACTTGCCAGCATTCGCTGGAATCAGCGCATTGGGCTGCGTTCGTGCCGTTTTTTACAAAAGCCAATAAAGGCACCGGCAGGGCTTTTAAGCTCGGGTTTCCCCATGTCGTGCCACCATGAAACCCATTCGTCATGGAGAGCATAAATGTCATATCCTGGCGCAACGGTTTTAGCGTCATGCATGGTTTCGGGATCAATGTAGGGGGCATCCCTGACGGGGACAATAACGTCGGCCTTTGTGTTAAGGCTCAAACGGTTGCGAAATAGAATGATGTCGTCGGCCATTGTGATGGCATAGTCAGGAAAATGAGCATGGCTGATGTCATGCGCACAAACTTTCTTAACCAAGGATCGAAAGACGCGAAGCGGGCTATTTGAGCCACATTTTTTTTGCAGCAGCTCTAATCCGATCTTCCATTCATCTTTCATACCGCAGTGTTTGCGGGCTAGCTCGTACATGCGTCGTTCGAATGGTTTACGAAGTCGGAAATAGTCTCGGTGAAGTGTTAGGACGTTCTTGCTGATGACTGAACGATAGACCCACTCTGACAGAGTGATTTCGAGATCAAGCATTCGGCCATCGAACGTCTTACGGGTGATTCTAGCTTCTTCGATCAAACCAAAAATTCGCGTTTCTTCAATGCCGCCTGTTTGAATGTTGGTTCGCACGGTTGTTCCGCGCAAGCGCGTCAACGCGTCGGTCAGTAGTCTATAGCCTGCCCCGCTGGTTTGACGATTGGTAGCGACCAGCATGTCATAAGCTTGAAGGCGGAGTGTTCGGCTTGGTTGTTCGCCGTGATTCATTTTCGCAACGAGCTGAGAGATGCAGTAGATTAGGATATCCTTGTCATGGATCGTTGCCAGCCCTTTGCCAGACGGGATGATCTCTATGAGATTCCCATTGTGTTCATAGCGTCGCATCCGAGTGTCAGGCTTGGTCGAGAGCGAAAAAACAGGATGCTCCATTGACGCCATATCATCTTTGGGAATGGCATCGAGCACGTCACAGATGAATAGGTCCTGATTTGGATGGCGGACTGGCAAGAGGGGTGTGCGATCCTCACCTTCCATAGCCAGGGAAGGCGCAATGTCGAACAAGGAAGGAGAAGATTCTATCGTCATTTCAATTACAGATAGCTACTATCGTCACTTCACATACGCAAGCCAATTATCGTCATATTAGATTCAGTTTGAGCTTATCGTCATTTCAATTACGCATGCTTGCTATCGTCATAGTGGATTCAGTTTATCGTCATAGTGGATTCAGTTTATCGTCATAGTGGATTCACAAGACGACGAAATCGTCTAATAAAACCATTATTATTCAATGTGTTATCCTAACTCCGAAAAGCCGTAACACAACTTAAACACCTATTAAACACTCTAAGGCTGTGGATAACTTTTTATTGCTTGAAGTTTTCCGCCAAATCGAACCCAGGCACCGCCTCTTGGGGGCTCCGCCCCACCGGCTTGCGGCCTGCGGCCGCCCCGATAGCGCTTCGCACGATCTCCCACCAGAGGCACCTTCCTCTCCCGCGTCGGCGCCGTCGCCGCCCTACGGGGCTCCCGCTCCGCGCTCGCCCGACGCCTGTAATGCCAGAAAAACCAGGCAAGACCGTAATCTGCTCAGGACACGACGGTGTTCAGACGGTCATTCAGCGGCTCACGTGTCGCAGTATACCCACCAGACGCCACAGGATGGCCTTACAGGCGTTACCATGTGTAGTGGCTGGTTTGGTGGACGATAATGGGTTTACGCTTTGTGCGGCCTCCTATGGCGCTCTGCTAGCTTTGTCTGGGATTGATGGGCCGTCCATTTCTATCTGACCGTGCAGATATCATGCTCCCCCTGATTTTCAGCGGGATGGTTTTGATTGAAAAACCCAAGCGCTAGAGATATGGTGAATTATACCGACGCTTCTACGCATCAATGGGTTTCGTGTCGTGATTTACACGGCGGATCATGTGCCGATGCACGTTCACGTCATAAGCGCGGATGGAGAAGAAGTCATTGAATTGGCAGGAAAGCCCGCCTGATACGGGCAGGTGGCATGAAAGATAAGGTCATACAGGAAGCCCTTGTCATTGTGCAGGACCACGCTGAGATGCTGTCTGAAGCATGGGAGAAGATACATGGCGAATGACATGAACTATCAGGCCGCTCGTAAAGCAGACGCACTTCATAGAGCGACAGTTCCTCATGCGGTCTCCGCACGGTTTATCCGTGCGCGCCGCGCTCTTCATGTCACGCTCTCCAACGGTGTTGAAATGAGCGTACCGGTGGATCTGTTACAGGATTTGCAGGGGGCCTCCCTGAATGATCTGGCTGAGATCAAGATCACCCCGCTGGGTAATGGGCTTCACTGGCCCCGTCTTGATGCTGATGTCCTGGTCGAGGGTCTCATTCACGGTATCTACGGTTCCCGAAGCTGGATGGCAGCACAGATGGGACGTGTGGGCGGATCTTCCGCCAGTCCCGCAAAGGCGGCTGCCGCACGTCGGAATGGTGCGAAAGGCGGCCGGCCCAGAAACGTCGCGTAAGGCACGGTTTCTGGTATTTTCCCAGTCCGTCAGGCCTGTAGACTTTTGTGACCTTTAATTCAGCGACCAGCAGCGTGATGTCGAGACATTCTGATCCGTTTCCGGCGTCGGAGCTGTTAGAACGCAGAGCACGCTCTGTTTCTGCCGGGTCAGCGTGAAAAGGGCTCCTGAGGCGCCATAATCCGCCGTAGTCGTAATCCGGTAACCTTTGCTCAACAGACTGGCCAGAGAGTCCTGCACGGGTTTGAGTGTTGTTGGAACGGCCAGAGGACTATAGGGCGATTTAACCCCTGACTGAGGCAACCAGTCTCCTGTACTCTGGGCAAAGCCTGAAGCCGGCAAAAGAAGGAGCGTCACGGCTGTTAAAATCAGCGATCTTTTTTTCATGATGATGTCTCCGGTTCTTTCTTTTTCACATGCTCTTTTTCGGCATCGAAGGCATGAAGCCCCGTACGCCTCCAGCGTGTTTTCAGGTCGCCTGAAGCGGTATTCCTGCCATCCCGAAGCTGCCCCGCAATGTCCAGGAAGGCCCCGAGCAGGGTGGCACGGTCATCCTCGGTCAGATCGACCAGTCCCGCTTTCTGGACCAGGCCGCCCAGTTCGATCAGATGATGGGTCCGTTCCCGTCGCGCCTTTGCCCAGTCGCGCATGTCGGTGCGTGCCTTTCGTGCCTGATGGCGATGGATCAGGGCCGCCTGCTTCCTGATCCGTCTCTCAAGCGTCAGAAGCCCCATTCTGATCGTTTCCGGTTCCTTTCCGACCGCCCTTTTTTGTGCCTTCCTGAAAGAACGCGGTCCCCCGTTCGGTCCACCTCGCAACGGCTTCAGGTTTGCCGTCCGCCTGTTCGACAGCTGCAAGAAGAACCCCGACCAGCGCCTCGATCGACAGGGTATCAGCTCCCGTTGCCTCGACCAGTTCGCCGAGCTGGATGGTCCGTTGCACCTTAAGCTGCTTTGCCTTTTCCTGAAGCGCCTTCAGTTCCGTATCAATGTCCCGTGGTTTGCGCATTTCCAATCTCCTGTCCTGCTGGTTTTTTTCCATACTCTACATACAGGCGAGAACCGCGTCACTTACCCAGAGTAAGCAACCTTATATGGTATCGTAAAATTTGAGTGCGCGCTTATACGTCACTTCGTGACGTGCGCTTAAAGGATGTGATAGTATTGTGTCCATGGCGATCTATCACCTGCATGCAAAGGTCATCAGCCGCGCTACCGGACGAAGCGCCGTGGCGGCGGCAGCCTATCGTGCGGCATCTCGTCTGCATGACGTGCGTCTGGATCGCGCTCATGATTTCTCCAACAAGAGCGGCGTGGTGCATTCCGAGATCCTGCTGCCCGATGGTGCGCCGGATCGGCTTCTCGCTCGGTCTGTTCTGTGGAACGAAGTCGAGGCGATCGAGAAGCGTAAGGATGCCCAGCTTTCCCGTGAAGTGGAGTTTGCACTCCCACGCGAAATGACTCAGGCGCAGGGGATCGCGCTGGCACGGGATTTCGTACGGGAGCAGTTCGTGGAACGCGGTATGGTGGCCGATCTCAATGTGCATTGGGATATTGGCGAAGACGGACAGGCGAAGCCCCATGCCCATGTGATGCTGTCCACGCGGTCTGTGGATGAGAACGGGTTTGGTACGAAAGAACGCTCGTGGAATGACAAGGACCTGCTGCTGATATGGCGGGAGCGGTGGGCGTCGCTCGCCAATGAACGACTGGCTGATCTGGATCTGGATGTACGGATTGACCATCGGTCCTTTGTTGAGCAGGGGATCGACCTTGAGCCGCAGAACAAGATTGGCCCGGCCGGGATGCGCCGGGAAGAGCGGGGCGAGGATGCGGAACGGGTTGCTGACCATCTGGAGATCGCACGGCGCAATGGTGAACGGTTGCTGGCGGATCCGCATGTGGCGCTGGAGGTGCTGACCCGACAGCAGAGCACATTTACCCGGCGGGATCTTGCGCGGTTCGTGGACCGGCATACGGTGGATGCTGAACAGTTTACGGCCGTCATGGTTCAGGTGGAGGCGTGCCCGGAGCTGGTGGCCCTCGGGAAAGACGGGCATGGGCGGGAACGGTTCTCCACGCGGGAGATGATCGGGGTCGAGCAGCGTCTGGAAGAGGCATCGCTCGCGATGGGGTAGTCCCAGGGGCATGCGATGCCGCTGGCGGTGCGTCGGGCAGCGATGCAGCATTCCGGTCTTGGGGACGAGCAGGCGCTGGCGGTGGGCGAGGTCACGAAGTCCCGCGACCTGTCCGTGGTGGTCGGGTATGCCGGGACGGGGAAGAGCACCATGCTGGGTGTGGCCCGTGAGGCATGGGAAGAGGCTGGGTATCGGGTACGCGGGGCGGCGCTGTCGGGGATCGCGGCGGAAGGGTTGCAGGGTGGGCCCGGGATCGAGCGCCGTACCCTTGCATCGTTAGAGCTGGCCTGGGCGAAAGGGCGGGACCGTCTGGAGCGCGGGGACGTGCTGGTGGTGGATGAGGCCGGCATAGTGGGATCACGGCAGATGGAGCGGGTGTTGTCAGCCGCGCGCGGTGCTGGGGCCAAGGTGGTTCTGGTTGGCGATCCCGAGCAGTTGCAGGCGATTGAGGCTGGTGGTGCATTCCGGGCGGTGGCCGAGCGGGTCGGGTCGGTGGAGATCACGACAGTACGTCGTCAACGTGACGGCTGGCAGCAGGATGCCACGAAGGAGTTGGCGACCGGGCGGACCGACATGGCGTTGGGGCGCTATGAGGCGGCTGGCCTCGTGCGCGGTCATGACACTCTGAAAGAGGCGCGGGCCGGGGTGGTGGCCGGGTGGGAGGAAGCCCGTCAGGCTGCGCCAGAGGGCAGTCAGATCATGCTGGCGCATCGGCGTGTCGATGTGCGGGCGCTGAATGAGGCGGCGCGTGAGATCCGCAGGGAGGCGGGTGAGCTGGGCGAAGATGTACTGGTTTCCACAGCTCAGGGTGAGCGGGTGTTTGCCGAAGGGGAGCGTGTCTACTTCCTGCGTAATGACCGGGAGATGGGGGTAAAGAACGGCACGCTGGGCACAATACGGGGCATTGAGGGATCGGCAGGGGCCGGGGATCTGGTGCTGTCGGTGCAGCTCGACGGGAAGGATGGTGTCGGTTCTGGTCATCTCGTGTCTGTGTCGGTGGCGGAGTATGACGCGCTGGATCATGGCTATGCGGCCACCATCCATAAATCGCAGGGTGTAACGGTGGAGCGGGCCCATGTTCTGGCGACGGGGAGTATGGACCGGCACGGGGCCTATGTGGCGCTGTCGCGGCATCGGGACAGTGTGTCTGTTCATTGGAGCTCGGATGGTGTGGGCGACCGGGACGGGCTGGTGAAGCGGCTGTCGCGTGAGCGGCTGAAGGATACCACGCTGGATTACCTGCATGACCGGGATCAGGATGCCGGGTTCGCGCAGCGGCGCGGTCTGGAAGTCCCTGCGAGCGGGATCGTAGTGGCGCGCGGCAAGGCTGTCTCTGGCTTCCGGCAGGACAGGCAGAGCGAAGTGGCCCATGGGCCGGAACCTGCACCGGCAGAGCAGAAACGCGGGATGTTTGACGGGCTGGAGCTGTCCGTGGGGTCTGCTCGTCGCATCAGAGAAAAAGACGTGCCGGACGGGATGGAGGCTGAGGTCAGTAAGGGGAATAGCGGGGTTGAGCGTGAGGCTCCTGTTTCACCCTTTGCGGGGCTGCAGCTGCGGTATGTGAAGCGCGAGCAGGTTCCGGCCGGGCTGGATGGGTTTGTAGCGGGTGGTGATCCGTTACAGCAGGCGGTGGAGCGATATGCGCGGGCCTGGGTGGATGCCGAGCGCATGGTGCGCCAGGAGCTGCCGGTGCTGGAGCATCAGAAGAAGGCGCTGTCTGACGCTGTACGGGATCTGGAGCGGGTCCGGCCTGGCGGGGAAGCGGATATGAGGGCAGCGCTGAAGCATCAGCCGGACATCAGGCAGGTGCTGTATGGTCTGGAAGGTCCGGCGCGGGCGCGCAAACTGGTCGAGGGGCTGGAGCATGAGGACAGGGTGCGGAAGAGTCCGGAATTGCGGGCAGCGCGGTTTGTTAAAGAGTGGGATGGTCTGAGCCGCGCACAGCAGGGTGTGGCACTGAAGGATCTGAAGCGGGATACGCAGCTTGCATCCGTCCTGCGGGAGAAAAGTCGTGAACTGGGTATTAGATGTTTAGTCCCGGGGTTTGATGGTGTAATATTTTCACGCGAGTGGAAGGAAGCATTATGGGACAGATACGCCATGGG
>NZ_JAJJND010000074.1 GCF_029759835.1 Acetobacter sp. AN02 | reverse complement strand
CGCCCTGCCAGAGACCATACGCTCAATCGGCCTCAGGAAATGGGCTCATATAGGTCAAAGAAGATAACCGTTGGTATAAAGCTCCCGGATACGAGACAGGATTTCGGTCGCTATCGGTGACCCTGCCTGATGCAGTTCGTAGAATTTACGGCGTGTGTGCGACCAGCATGCCGCAATCCTGATACTGCCGTCATGGGTGAGAGGCGTGAAGCCAGCATAACCATCCACCTGCAGAATCCCCTGATAACCGGCGAGATGGCGGGCTGGCCACGCAGCGGTACGATCTGGCGTGGCGTAAAATACAACGGCAGGGGCGGTTGTGCCGCCAAAATCACGGTCATCACGAGCATAGGCCCAGAGCCGACCGGTGCGGGTTCGTCCCCGACCGGGATCAAGGACCGGCAACGGCGTGTCATCGGCGAAGATACGCTCACCAGAGCAGACATGCGACATCAGCATGTGACGGAGCGGTGCCAGCCACCATGCGGCAGCCCGGATCCAGTCGGCCAGTGTGGACCGCGCCAGTTCAAGACCATATCGGGCAAAGATGCGGCTCTGTCGATAAAGAGGCAGATGATCGCAGTATCGGCTGGTCAGCACATGGGCGATCAGAGCGGGCGTTGCGCTGCAACCCTCGGCAATCCTCTCTGGCGCCGCCGCCTGATGGAGTGTGCCACAGGCCCGGCACGCACATTTGGGCCGGTTGATCCGCACCACCCTGACTGACGCTGGCACCCAGTCGAGCATTTCACTTGTGGTTGTCCCCGCGTCATGCAGCGATCCGCCGCAGTCCGGACAGACCGTGACATCAGGAGCAATCGTCACGTCGGAGCGAGAAAGATGATCAGGCAGTGACTTGCGGTGAGGTTGTTTGACGAATGATGATCTGGTGAAATCTGGAGAGATACGATTCAGCCCGTCATCGTTTGTTTGCTCATCAATAATGGTTTCAACACCGGTTTTAGTGTCAAGGATCAGCGGGAGCTGGTCGGGCTCGATGGTTTCAGCACTCCGGCCAAACCGTGCACGTCGAAATTCCCGGATGATCTGCTGAAGTCGTTCTATCTCGATCTGCCCCTCATCCAGCGCATCCGCCAGATCCCGCACCATCCCCTGCAGGGTGATCGGGTCCAGGGGCAGATTGTCGAGGGCGATCTTCATGGTCCTGATGATGCCGGACCGGCGTGGGCAGTACAAGGAAAAACGGTGCGACCGGATTCCCGGAATTCCATTTTATCCTGCTACCATAAGGCGACGTGAAGGAACCGGATTACGCCAGTCCAGCCCTTCCAGAAGCATCGACAACTGTGCCGAGGTCAGGAAGATACTCGCCGGTCCGTCCGGTGATGGACGTGTCACGGGCCAGGTAAACGCGCCGGAATCCAGCCGCTTCTGATAGAGGCAGAGGCCATTGCCGTCGTGGTAAAGGATTTTGACGGTTCCAGCCTTTCGACCACGAAAAACGAAGACGTGGCCGCTGAACGGATCGGCACGCAGTATTTCCTGAATCATGAGGGCGAGAGAGTCCATTCCCTTGCGCAGATCGGTGTAGCCCAGTGCGACATGGATCCGCACGTTGGGAGGCAGGCTGATCATGGTGAAGTGTCCAGCGCATTGACCAGACACACGGCGTCATCGAGACCGACACCATCCGGAAAGCGCAGGGTCCGCCCATTGTTCAGAACGATCTCCAGAGACCGGAATGTCGCGTTGGGTCTCGCGAAAGGTCTGTTCGAAATCGGCGACGTCACGACGGGATCAGAGATCTGAACGTCTGCAAAGGCCGCCTCCCTGCTCAGGGGCGCGTCGGGTCGTTCCTGAAGCTGTGTGGAAAACTGGTGATACCAGCGATAGAGGACGCTCGGTGTCAGATGATTCAGCCGGGCGTAGCGCTCAAGTGTCAGACCGGACTGTAATGCATCCTGGAGCAGCGCCAGTCTGTTCTCGTCCGTCCATCGTCTGCGCACACCTCCCTTGTTGACCAGTTCTGCCCATGACCGCGTGGTCACGGACGTCGCCGCTGGGGTCGGGCAGAGGAATTCCTCTGCCCGACCCTCTGGGACCGTGGGTTCAGCCGTGGAGATGTCTTCACGGGAAGGGACGAAACGCAGGGTTCGCGCCCACTGACGCAAGGCTTTGGGACTGTAGCCTCGCTCCTCGCAGAATGCCTTCTGGCTCTGGTCACTCTCGGCAAAGTCTGTCAGGCGCGTTCGCCACAAAGCCTCACGATCCATCATCGGTCCTTTCTCCGGTTCGGAGTCACCAATGAAGGCACAGATACCGATCAAACGCAGCGTGTCAGATCCGGACGCTTACTCTTTACTGAATTATTATTATCAGCAGGTTTCATACAATCAGTCTTTATGCCTTCAGTCCGCCACCGAAAAGCGTCTACCAGTGCAAGCGTCCAAGAATTGCACAATTGACGGCTGCTTCCGCCTACATGGCAGACATCCAAACGGTTGTGACGGTTACCCGAAAGCCGACATCGCAGTGCGAAAGAAGCTGGGCCGACCTCCGGCAGGCTGCCTTCGAGCGGTGATGCGCAAAAGCCTGACATTTGTCCAAAATGCTGCGGGTTTTGCCGAGACCCAGAATCAGCAGTTCGGAGCTCCCTGCCGGCTGCTCACTTGCCCGGTCAGCCCCGCCAAAACCCGTCCTTCCTGACCCGCGATGCGGCGTCTCGGACTAAGGGATGACAAGAGATGCTGAACACACATTTTGACTGAATACCAAGTTCTATACCTGCATAAAAAAATACCGATTGAAATCTCATGTCATATTTAATATATGATATCCTATGCCAAATATCGACCTCCCAACACCCCGCCAAGTCAAGGCTGCCCGTGCACTGTTGGCGTGGACCCAGACCGAACTCGCCAAGGAAGCAAAGATCGCAACCTCGACGCTTGCCGATTTCGAGCGCGGAGAACGGACGCCGATCGCCAACAATGCCGAGGCGATCGCTGCAGCGCTGAGGCGTCACGGCATCACATTTACGCGTGGTGGCGCCGTCACCGGGTCCTCTCACATAACTGGGAAAAGCGTACCGAAGCCCGGCGTCAACGGAGGAGCATTGCGCTGGATCACAGCGCAAAATCTCATCGAGTGGGCCGGACGCCGCGACGGCCCCGCCGGGCTGCCGGAACTTTTGACCCGGCTGATCCTGGTCAGCTGCGGTCCGGTCGCGCTACGTTTTCCCGCCGATGACAGCATCGCGCATTCCGGCTGGGACGGCGTCGTCGAGTCCCCCGTCGCCACGCCTTACGTGCCGCAAGGTTTCTCCGCTTGGGAGTTCGGCGCACAGCGCGACGGTATCAAGGGCAAGGCTGACAAGGATTTCGAGAAGCGCTCGGCCGATCCCCAGGGAATCGACCCGGCCATGTCGACCTTTGTGTTCGTGACTCCGCAGCGCTGGGCGAAGAAGGAAGAATGGGCCGCCGCCCGCCGTGCCGAGGGCGTCTGGCAGGATGTCCGCGTCATTGACGGCGACGAGCTCGTCCATTGGCTCGACTGCCACGCCGGCGTCGCCGAATGGCTGGCGGCGCGGATCGGCCGCCGCCCTGCGGGCCTGCGCAACCTACCCGAAGTGTTCGACGAATGGTCGCTTGCGACGCGTCCGCCGCTCACCCCTGATATCGTCACCGCCGACCGAGACGACGAGGTGGTCAAAGTGCTGCGCTGGCTCAATGCCGAGCCGAGCGTGATGCCGCTCCAGGCCGAGGCGGTCGATGAGGCGGTCGCGTTCCTCTACGCTGCGGTCAACCAGTTGCCCGAGCCGCACCGCTTGTTCTGGATGAGCCGGATCGTCGTCACGGATAGCGACACTATCGCGCGCGAGGTCGCCGGGTTGAGCGACAAGCTCGTCGTCGTGTTGACTGGCGGTGATCCCGGTCTTGCCGCTCGTCTGGTGCGCGACGGCCACCACGTTTTCGCCGCCTACGGCTCGGACGTTGGCGCGCCCGCGACGGTGCTACGACTGCCACGGGCCTGGCGGCACACAATTGAGACCGCGCTTGAGGATGCCGGAATCGAGCGCGGCGAGGCGCGCCGCTATGCGAGTGCCGCCGGCCGCAGTCTCGCCGTGCTTCGCCGGTTGATGCCTGCAGCCCCCGCGCGTCGCCCCGCTTGGGCGCAAGCGCCGCTCGTGCCGCCGCTGCTCGGAGCAATGCTCTCGGGCGCGTGGGATCGCGATTATCCTGCCGACCGTGCGATCGTCGCCCGATTGTGCAACCTGCCATATGATACAGTCGAGGAAGCGCTCGCCCCACTCGCTGCTGCGCTCGACGGGCCGTTCCGTCGTTCGGGCTCGGTGTGGAAGCTGACCTCGCTGCGCGATAGCTGGTTCCTGCTCGCGAGCCACTTGACCACAGCGCAGGTCGAGACGCTGATCGCCGTGTTTCTCGAGGTGATGGGGGAAATCAGCCCGTGCTACAACGATCCCGATTATCGCTTCCGCTTTGATCGCAACCCGCCGACCGAGGCGTCGCCCGATCTCCGGCGGGGTTTGAGCGAAGCCGTGATCGCGCTGGGCATCTGGCACGATCAGGTGAGCGGCGTCCCCGGTGCTGTGCATTTGAGCGAGCGCGCTGTTGCCGACCTGCTCGGCGGCGCCGACGAGGCGCGTTGGTGGTCTCTATCGAACGACTTCCGACGGCTCGCCGAGGCAGGACCCGACGCCTTCCTCTCGGCGATCGACCGAGCACTTGACACCCAGCCCAGCCCGATCGCGTCCCTGTTCCGCAGCGACGAGGGCCTGCTCCACGCGCAGGAATATCTTTCCGACCTGCTCTGGGCGCTAGAAATTCTGTGCTGGAGCCCCGACCATGCCGGGCGTGCGACGTTAATCCTCGCGCGCCTCGCTGAAGCGGATCCCGGCGGCAAGATCGCCAATCGTCCCAAGGAAACGCTTGCGCGGATCTTCCTTCCGTGGCGCCCGCAGACGTTCGCGTCGCCCGCCGAGCGGATCGCGCTGATCGACGTGATCGTCAAGCGCTGGCCGATGGTTGGCTGGAACCTGCTTGACGCCATCTCACCAACCGTCGTTGGGGGCACGACACACCCGACCGCCAAGCCGCTGTGGCGCGACTTCTCTACCGACGCCCCCGAGATCATCACCAACCGGTCGCTCGCTGAAATGTATGCGGCGATCGGCGATCGGCTGCTCACCACGGCCGGAGGCGATCCTTTGCGCTGGGAAACGGTGCTCGACCATTGGGCGAGCTTCGACGCCGCGTGGCGCGTCAGCGCCGAGCGGGCCCTGACGGCGGCGGTTACAGGGTTCGATGCCGATGCGCGCCAGATTTTCCGCGAGAAGTTGCGGCTGTTCATCGCCAAGCATGCGCGCTTCCCCGACGCGCATTGGTCGCTCAATGTCGAGGAGTTGAAGCCGCTCAAGGATATTTTCGCCGATCTCGAACCAAGCTCTGTGAAACATCGCCATGCGTGGCTGTTTGGGCACGCCAATCCGCGGTTCGATACGAAGTTGAGCTGGCAGGAGCAGCAAGCACGAACCGAAGCCGAGCAGATCGCGGCGGTCGAGGAAATCGCGCAAGGCCTGACCGACAACGACTTGGTCGACTACGGGTTGGCCGTCGAACGGCCCGACTCCTTGGGCACCGCGGTCGCGCTGAGCACGCTCGCACCCGCACGGAAAGAGGCGATGCTCCGCTTGGCGTTCGCACGGGGCAAGGGCAATATCGAGCGCTTTGTCAGCGGCCTGCTCTGGGGGTTGAAACGTCAGAGCGGCGAAACAGCGATGCGCGAGCGGCTGGTCGAAGCGATCGCGGCCACGCGGCCCGCCGTCGAAATCGCGACGATCGCGTTCACACTCGATGCCGTCGCAGACACTTGGAATCTGATCGCGAGCGCAGGCGACGAAGCCGAGCGGCTCTATTGGTCGCGGCTCAACCTGCAGATCATTTCTGAGCAGGAAGACGTCACTGTCGTCGTCGATAAGGCGCTCGGCGTTAACCGCGGGCGCGCCGCGTTAAGCTATATCGCGGGGCACGAGAACCTGACCGTCGCGCGCGACCTCATCGTGCGCGTAATGCGCGATCCCTCAACGATAAGCGGCTCGGGCAATGCCGAGGACGATAATGATAGCGGCCTGTTCGGCTGGCATGTCGGCAAGATCTTCGAGCGGCTCGATGCCATTCCGGGGTTCGAATCTGAGGTGGCCACGCTCGAATGGATCTACTTCTCTGCACTCCAGCATTCAGAGCGGCCTCCGCGCGCCTTGTACCGGCTGATGGCGACGGACCCCGACTTCTTCGTGATGTTACTGAAGGCGCTCTATAGCGGCGAAGGCGGCAATGAGACCGCGCTTACCGGCGAAGCGCTCGAGAATGCCGAGAGGATCGCATCCCAGGCCTTCCACGTTTTCGAGGATTGGTCGCGGATCCCGGGGAGTAATGACGACGGCACGATTGATGGGGCGAAACTATCGGCTTGGGTCGAGCGTGTGCGCGCTGCTTCGGCCGAAGCGTACCGCGGCAGGATCGCCGACTATCGCATCGGCGTGATCCTGTCCGCCGCGCCGCGCACCGACGGCCAGGCCTGGCCGCCCGAGCCTGTCCGCGACGTGATCGAAACGGTCGCCAACGACGATATCGACCAAGGGTTCTTGATCGGGCGCTTCAATCGTCGCGGGGTCACCACGCGCATGCCGAACGATGGGGGCGATCAGGAACGCGATCTCGCCGCGCGCTATCGTGCCGACGCCAAGGCTAGCGCGTTGCTCTGGCCGCGAACCCGTGCTGTGCTTGAAAAGATCGCCAAGGGCTATGAGGCCGATGCAGTGCGCGAGGATCAAAGCGCTGAGCAGCGCGACTGGTGAGGATGGCCGTGGTCTTCCGTCGCCCGGTATCGCTCGGCCAACGCGAGGATAGCAGCAGAGCTTGCGACTTTTTGCGGTTGGCGGCCGTGTGCAATCTGGCATACGCCCATGTGCATGATATGTTCCTTTGATGGACGATCCGAATATGCCCGATCGGGAGGAGATACTGGCGAAGTGGCGCAGCGGCACGTTAGTCGACGCGCTGTTCGCCGAATACGGCCGCATCTGGCTGGACGAGGAGAGCCCGACGATCGAACTACTCGTCGTTTTGCACAACTCCGGCGAGATCGATCTCCTCAATATCATCACGACGGAGTCGGTTGAGCGGCACAAGGGACCGGACTTCTTCGATGGGCAGCATCTCTACGAACGGCTCATCCCGAGGATTACCGGCTCGGTCCGGGAGATGGTTCGGGTTGTAGAGACAATACGGGTCGGCGCTGGCAATGACATGGCAGCCGGCCTCCACATCGACAAGTTCGTGAAGTGGTGTGGCGACGATCCCGCGCGCCCCGGCGAATTGCTTGCGCTCATAGACGAGGGGTTCGTGCAGGCCGACGGCTATCTCATCATCGCCATCAAGACCGGTGTTGCTGTTGATCGGCCGCTGTTCGTCGACCGGGCTTACGGCTTCCTGGAGAGCGGGACGGAGCGGCAGCGGTGGGGCGCGCTGAGCGCGCTCGGACAGATCGAGATGCTGAATGAGGCCTACTGGGACCGTCTCCTCGAAGCGTTCGACACTGCGCTGACGGAGAACCCCGACGACACGTTCCTTGCTTACTTCCTGTCGGCGATCGGAGAGCGGCTAAAGGATATACCAGCGAAGCGGATCGACGCGCTCGAGAATTTGGCCGGTCTGGCGCTGGCGGCGGGCGGAGAGCACACGCTCCATTCAGCGTCCCGGTTACTGGCCTTCGATCCGACGCCACTGAGTGCCGCGTTGAAGAATAGTATGCTAGAGAGGCTGCGCGAGGTCGACGCCGGTAACAATGAGGCTATCGACCTCCTCGACATCGCTTTGTCCAAGATGGTGAAGGCGGGGCAGGTTCTGGAGGTCAGGCAGCTTGCCGAGGCACTCGTCAGGCGGGACGAGGGAGCGGTCAAGCTGGGTCGGCTAGACTCCACAGTGCGCGCGGTGATCGAGGATTCAAACGACGCGCTGGCTGACTGGGTGGTGGCTTGGCTGTACGATGGCGACCACAGGCTCTGTTCCGCCATGGACCGCGCGATGTTTGGCGCTGGCCGTGACGAGCGGCCGCTGCACGTCGACTTTTCCCAATACGGGCTGAGCGAAGCGGAGTATCCCTACCTGGCCCGCAAGGTCGTCGGCAGTTTCTTCCTGAAGCCCGTGCTCATGTCCTCGCTGCTGTCCTCGCTCCTTCGGTCGGCACCCGAGGCGGTGTCGGCGGAGGTGGAGGAGGTGCTTGTCTGTCCGGTTCTGCAGAACTACGCAGGGTCGACCCGCGACCTGCTGATACCGATCTCCGAGGACGCGACGGATACAGCGGCGCCTGCGGTGGCACGTGCGATCGCGGCGCAGGACAGCTATCTGGAGAGGTTGAAGGCGCCCGGCTCCGTTCCCGAGCTGCGCCCGTCAGAGCGGGAGCGCCAACTGGAGTGGGAGCGCCATACCGACAGCATGTTGGAGGCGATGCGCAAGGCAAGGAAAAAATCCATCTTCGCTCAGATCGCGACTGAGTCTATCATACTCTACGGCGAGCGCGCCGTGATTTGGGTTGAGAACCTCGAAGACGAGCCCCGCCGGATGGAGACCGCGATGGGAAGCATCAGCACCTCGTTCGAGGTGCCTCGCATCGAAGTGGTGGATCCGGTCGGGCTCCAGCTAATGCTACTGTCGTTTAGGGCGGAACCTCGCCCGGAATGAAGCTCGTATTCAAGCAGTATCTCGCATCCCTCAAGGAGCGCAAAGAGCTCGACGCTGTGCTGCCGGACCTGTTGAGCGAGCTCGGCTACACTGTGATCTCCAGGCCGTCAGTGGGCACGCGCCAATACGGCGTTGATGTTGCGGCGGTGGGCCGGGACGCGGATGGCCGCCGGAAGCTGTTCCTGTTTTCGATCAAGCAGGGCGATCTGACCCGCGCCGACTGGGACGGCAGCCCGCAGGCGTTGCGCGGCTCGATCAACGACATCCTCGACGTCTACATCCCTACGCGCATTCCCGATGCTTATTCAAAGCTCGAGATCGTCATCTGCCTATGCTTCGGTGGTGACATCCAAGAGGCCGTCCGGGACAACGTCACGCAGTTTACGAGGCGGGAGACGAGGAACGGCGTCTCGTTCTCCGAGTGGAACGGCGACCACATGGCAGGGCTGCTGGTGGAGGGCGTCCTGCGCGAGCAGCTGGTGGACAAGTCCCTCCGTGCCAGCTTTCGGAAGGCAGTCGCGATGGTCGACGAGCCGCAGGTCGCGTTTGTCTACTTCGAGAAGCTCCTGCGCGGGCTCTGCAAGCTCGAAGACTCGACTCCTCGGCAGCGGGCGACAATCCTGCGCCAAATTTACATATGCCTGTGGGTCCAATTCGTCTGGGCGCGCGATGCCGGAAACGTGGAGGGACCGTATCGCGCCAGCGAGCTCGCGATCCTGCTCGGGTGGAACCTGATCAGAGCCGATGTACCGAAGAGCACGAAGGCTTCCGAGGAGGTCGGAAAGGCATTTGCCGGAATTGTAGACCTGCACTTCTTGATCTGGGACGAACTGGTCGGCGGGAAAATTCTCCCATTTGTCGATCACAAGCATGCAATCTCGATCGCCGTAGCATCGGCCTCGCCGGTCGATGTAAATCTGAAACTCTTCACGTTGATCGGACGGATGGCGATGCGAGGGCTGTGGCACCTGTGGTTCGCGGGAGGCAACGTTCGGCTGCCAATGGCGCGAGTTGACTGGGACTGCCCAGAGGCGTCGGAATTGGCTCAGAAGATCGTCCAACTCGTCCGCAACAACCCGATCCTCTTGACGCCGTTCACGGACGAGCAGTCCGTCGAGATCGGGGTTACACTCATGTTTCTTACGATGATGGGAGAGTGGAGCCAGGCGGCCGGAAACTACGCCGACGCTGTCATTGAGCGCACGGTCTACGCCTTTCGGTCCCACAGCCGATACCCGACTATCTACGCCGACTACCGGGGGCTGCTCGTCCACCCACGCGAGCGCTCGTCCGAATATCGCGAGGGTCAGACGAAGGGCAGTTCCCTCTATCCGCTGCTTTCACTGTGGGCGTCGACCTTTGGTGAGGGGATGGGCACCCGCTTCCTGTCCGAGTTCGCTAAGGAGGAACTGAGACACTGCAACATGCAGTTCTGGCTGGCGGGCGCCGACAGCGAGGGACTCCTATATTCGGGCGAGCAATCGCACGGGGCATCGCTCGGCGGAGTGCCGATCACAACTGACGGCGAGCGCGCCATTCGCATGCTGGAGGCGGAGTGCGCGTCGCCGACAGCGTTCGAAAATCTGTCCGCTATTTCGCTAGGCCACTGGCCGGTGCTTGCGATGGCGTGCAGGCATGCCGGGCTGCCACTTCCGCCAGACCTCTGGCTAGGCCTGCTACGGGAGGCGCGGTCGGCGAAGGTTGACAGTGGCGGCCAGACGGTTCGTTAACTACCGTCAAGAGGCGCGCCGACGAATGTCCGGCTACTCAAAAAAAGACCTTTAAAGCAGCCATTCCGCTCTCCCCCCCAAATTAGGCGTTGGCGCTTTGGGAGCAAGGTAGCAGTTCGCTGATACGCGCAGCTGGATATCCATCGATCATGCGTGTCATCTCGGAACGCTAACCTACCAGTCGCCGGAAGTCGACTTCACATCTCACCTCAGCATCCGATGAGGCTAAGGATGGTAGGGAAGCTTTCTGAATATGCGAACAAAAAAAGAGACGGTACACCCTGCCCTCTCTCCTGCCCCTATCGGTTCCCGAATGGCAGAAGCGGCGGCATACCGCCCTTTTCCTCTATCAGCTTACTCAGATAGCTGACGTTGCCTTGCTGCATGTCTGCGGTGAGTTCACCCGGCAATGGATGCTCGTAACCATTCAAACGGCGCACCTGGCCGTAAGTGCGGTTGATGGATCGTATTTCCTGGTCGAGCCCTTGGACGCTCTCCCCACCAAACCGCCGACGCACATAGGGCATCGTGCCTGGCACAAACCCCTTTGCCTTGTAGGTCTCCTGTAGCTGCTCCTGGCACTGGAACTTGCGTGTTAGCGTCATGTGCCGGCATTGCCGCTGCTCATCGGCTTTCATGGTCGCCTGTGTCGCCTGCCACTCAGGATCTATGACCTGCGAGTGAGCCGTGCGGATCTCGCCCACACCCAACCCGGCCACCACTGCGGCCAACAATAGAGCCTGTCTCATATCATTCACTCGATGCTGTAAAAGCCTGCACCTTTTGCAGATGCTTGAGATTCTTTTCGGCAATGTCGTTCTCGACTTCCAATTGCCGGATGTGCTGCTGAAAAGCCATGTCCGCCATGGTCTGCTGTAACTGCAAGCTGGCGTCGTTCTGATGCAACGCAGTGGACTGCTCGACCGCGATGAGCTGCGTGGACGCCCCCACATCATTATCCCCTAGGTCGGCCAGAGCCTCGTCCTGTCGCTGCATCGCCTGGGCCGATACCTGGCGATACTCATTCACTGACGCCAGAGATGCTGCTTCCCGCATGGACTGGTTACGGCGTGTCGTCAGTTAAGGGCTGCTCGTGTGCCGTGAGTGTTGTACTTTCCGGCTTCCTGTGCAGACTGTTTTCCCGGTTTTGATGGAGACAGACAGATGCGGCGTTACGGTTTACGCGACGATCAGTGGGAACGGATAAAAGGCCTTCTCCCTGGCCGGGA
>NZ_JAJJND010000073.1 GCF_029759835.1 Acetobacter sp. AN02 | reverse complement strand
GCAGGACACCGGATCAGATCGCCAGACAAGGGTCTCGGGGGCATGCCCCCGAGACCCTTGTCATCCCATCAACCCCAGGCCATAAAAAACGGGAACTCTCCTTTTGAGTGGATACAAAAAAGGGGGCACGTCATTGCGTGGAGCCCTTTGCTCATGCGAGATGCCGCAGGCCATGCTTTTGCACGAGAGAGAGTAGCTTGAGCGCGATACCGCTCGGCTTCTTCGCGCCGGTCTCCCACTTCTCTACAGTGCTCTCGCTCGTGTTGAGGTAGCGAGCAAACACAGGCTGGCTGACATTGTTCGCCTCGCGGAGTTGCTTGATCTGTGCGGGCTCGATCGGAGGCGGCATGGTCAGGCAGGACACGTCAAATCGGCGCATCGTCGCCTTGTCGATCGTTCCCGCCCGTAACATGCCTGCAGCGCTGCTATGGATCGCCTCGAAGGCGTCGCTCTTGTATTTAGGCTTTCTGCTCATGACAAATCTCCACAAGCTCTTTGGCAGCTAGTTCCTTGGCAAGGTCTTCCTCTGATTTAGTCGCATACACATCGGCCAAATCGCGAAAGGCATCTAGTTCGTCGTCCTCTATGTTCTCCCTGTCCTTTTTTGCGAACAGGTAGGCATAAACCCAATACTTACGGCCCCGTGCTAGGATGATACTGCGATGCATATTTTTGTTGAGGCGTTTCTTGAAAACGCCCCCGCCCAGGTCGTCAGCCTGACCCTTCATGACCTCCGCGATGGCCTCGCAGAGTTCCTCATCCGTGATAAGGGCCTTTCTCGCCGCCTTGGAGAACCAGCGGGTTTTGAAGACCCGTGTAGCTTCCTCAGCCTCGGTCAATATGTAGCACTAAGTGCTATAAACGGCAAGGTGCCGGAATCGGCGGGACGCCCCACTTCCGTCGCGGAAGAGTCGGTGCGCGAAGGCGCCGCGGATGGTCTGCCACAGATTCTCGGCTCCTTCTGAGGGCGGTGGATACTCTCAAAGCGAGGGCAAGCGGCAGTTTTCCAACGGCGAAGGCCAGGTAATTGGGAGGGGCGTAGCGAACCACTGACAAGCCCCGGATATGATGGAGAACTGCCGGATACCGTAGCGTAGGCTCCGGACCATGTGGGATTCGAACGCTTATACTGAATCAATTGGCTGGTGCTTGGCTGTTTTGTGAGCAAATGTCAGCTTTTAAAAAGTCACATGGGTTACTTGAACGACCGGAATGGGGTGAAAACCTTCGCGAGGGTCATCCATGTGAATGTCCGGTTTTACCGATCGCTCTACACAAAGCTGACCTACCGTTGTCCCCCCATTCCTGCCTTTACTCTTTGCTGGTGGCAAGTGACGGCGTTCTAACCGAGTCCCGGCGCAGGCATTCGTGAGGACGGGGCGGTAGCCTGGGGTCCGGCCCTGGATATCGGGTTTTCGAGTTTCGAGCGCAGGCGTGCGATCTCGTGTGCTGCCTGCTCTTTTTCCGGTTGGTGGGCTTTGTCCCACCGTCTGATGCGGTCCTGTCTGGCCTGCACCAGCCTGTCAAAACGGTCTTCAAGCCACGGTTCGAGTTTTTCCGGATCAGCCATGGCGGTAAATTCGGCGTCATGCTGTTTGCGGAAAACCTCAAGGGCTGGCCTGTCCCGCTCTGTCAGGAGAGGCCTGACGGGTTCTGGTGGTGTGGAGCGCAGTCCGACAACATACAGAAGGGCCTGCACGACAAAACGCAGCACTTCCAGAAATTCGAGCAGAAGCTGCTGGCAGACTTTCTCCAGCTTCCGTGCCCGCCCCGTCATGCGTTGCCAGCGCTTTCCTTCAGCCTGTTTCCATTCCTTTTTGGCATGATCGTAACGTGTAAAGCTGCTGTGAAGCTGTTTCTGATAGGGTATGAGACTGTCCCGCCATTTCGCGAGTGTTTCTTCTCTCTCCAGAGGTGCCCAGTCGGCTTCCGGCGCTCTCTGGTCAAGGATGGCCTGCTGCTTGCGGATGAGTTCCCTGATCCTGCGACGGGTACGGGCTTCTTCAGCACTGAGAATGACCGGACAGGATGGTGGCCGGGGAGAGACTGTCAGGATGGATGGCCTGTCGACCTCCTCCATCCGTCTGCGCCAGACGTCCTCAGGCTGCCTGTCCAGGCGCGGAAGCCTGATGCGTCCTGGCTGTTTCCGCCGGGTCACCGGAACAACGAGGGCGGGCAGTTCCATGAGGTCGCTCTCCTCACTGCGGACAGGAACACGGGTGCTCCTGATATCCGTTTTCGGTTTTGCCTCTGCTGCTGACTGCTCTTCTGCCTGAAGCCTTCTGAAGTCAGCCATCCTCACTTTTGTCAGCCGGGTAAAGCTGCCAACCAGCGTGCCATCGCCGGTTTCGATGATATGCGCTCCCGGTCGTGTCCCGTTCCTGTCTCCCTCGCGCATGGTCAGACCGTGTTCCGCCAGTGCAGACCGGAAGGATGCCAGCCCGTCGGATCGGGACCAGAGGGTTGCAACCAGTGTTTTCGTCGCCGGGAGATCCAGCCGGTGCTGTCACGTTAACTGTTCATGGGCGTGTTCTGGCCGGACGAGGGGATTTCAGGGCGTGAGAGCGGTCGCGGTGTTCCACTGGGCGAAAGCCCGGAGACGATAGGTGTGTCGGGAGAGTGCGTTACTGAGGGAGGCGGGCGGGACGAAGAGATTACGGACGGCGGAAAAGACGGAGACAAAACGCTGGCATCCGCCGGGTGAACGGAATTTCTGCATGACCCGCTCGCGTTTACGCAGGGGCAGATGGCTGTTTTCGGCGCGGTTATTCAGCCCCTTGTGAGACAGATGGCGGACAGACAGGCCGAGCTTTCGTCTGGCCGCGCCGTAAGATTTCAGCTTGTCCGTGATCATCCGCCTCGGGCTGGCGCCCTGTTGTTTGAGAAGTCTCGTCAGCAGACGCCTTGCCGCTTTCGTGTTGCGGCGGGTCTGCAGGATTTCGTCGAGAACGTAACCATCCTGATCAACCGCCCGCCACAGCCAGTGCAGCTGACCCTGGATCAGGATCTGCACCTCATCCAGGTGCCAGATATCGCCCGCTCTGGCCGCCTTGCAGCGCAGCCTGCGGGCGAATGCAGCCCCGAATTTCAGGCTCCAGCGGCGGATCGTTTCATAGGAAACGACGATCCCACGCTCGAGCAGCAGTTCCTCGATCAGGCGGAAGCTCAGGGGGAAGCGGAAATACAGCCATACCGCATGCGCTATCAGCTCGCGCGGAAAACGGTGGCGCTTGTAACTCACTGATCCCTTGCTCATCAGCACAGTCTATCACACGACAGAGTTAACGTGACAGCACCCTGAACAGTTCAGGCGGGCAGATCGGTAGCGGGACAGGCGCTCTGTCCCTGACGGCTCATGACATCGCCAATATGTCGGGTAAGATCATCTCGGGAGCAGGGCCGCTCGTTCTGACGGCGAACGGGATCGGGAACAGCAACGGTGTGATTCAGGCCGCGGGGAATGTCACACTTTCTGCTGCGTCTCTCGATAACCGTGCTGGCGGAACCGTGCTTTCCACAGACGGATCGCTGACACTGACGCATGGTCAGGTTCCCATGGACAGCGTTCTCAATCAGGGTGGAACGCTTGGATCTGCTGGAAGTCTGTCGCTGAATACAGCCGATTATGCCAGTGATGCGACGAGTGCTCTCGCCAGTTCGGGTGTTCTGACACTGGTTATGGCTGGTGTTCTTGATAATGCAGGACAGCTGATCGGGGCGCAGGGTTTCGCGCTGACGCTCGAAGGACTGAAAAATGAGTCCAGTGGTCTCCTGGCGGCAAGAACCGGCAACGGGTCCCTGACAGTCACGGGCACTGGCGGAATCACGAATGCAGGCACCATTGAGACGCTCACCTCCGGAAGTCTGCTGACGGTTGAGAGCGTGGGCGGACTGACGAACAGAGGCCTGCTGACAGGAACAGGCTCTGTCGCACTGACGGTCGCGTCCGCCATTACAAATAGTGGGACGCTTAGCGCACAGGGCGGCAACCTCTCTCTGAAAACGGATACACTGGTGAATACCGGCTCCGTAGCGGCGTTGTCCGGAATGATGATTGCGGCAGCTAGCAGTCTCTCGAATGATCAGGATGGTCAGATCGCCGTGCAGTCCGGTGCACTGAACCTGACGACGGGTGGGACGTTGAGCAATGCTGGACAGATCGGAACTATCGATGCGGGAGACCTGACGCTTACAGCCGCGAACCTGACGAACGCAGGCATGATCGGGATTGCAGGGTCTGGTGCAGTCACAACCGGTGGTTCTCTTGATAACAGCGGCAGTCTGAAAGCCGCAGGAAGTGCGCTGACGGTTCAGGCGCAGGATCTGACCGTCAGCGGAACACTGGCGGCGACCACTGGAGATATTTCAGTGAAAGCCGCAGGTGCGCTGACGAACAGCGGCACGATTTACGGAGCCGGTGCCGGAGCTCTCCAGGTATCATCAGGACTGGACAATAACGGTGGCCAGATCGGATCCGGCAGCGGGAATCTTATTATTTCCGCAGACGAGATCGAAAACGTATCGGGAAAGATCATCTCCTCCTCCGGTGCGGTCAGTCTGACATCCGGTCAGGGCGTCGATAACCGGACTGGCACCATTCAGGGACAGGGAGATGTCACCCTTTCCGCAGGATCCGTGGATAACCGATCAGGCGGGACAATTCTGTCACAGGGTGGGGCGCTGATCCTCTCGGATGGAACCGGTCCGATGAGCAGTATCCTCAATCAGGGTGGCACGCTTGGCGCCGCAGGCAACCTGTCTCTGAACACGAATTCATATGAAAGCGATGCCACCAGTTCTCTGATCAGTACGGGTGTTCTGACCCTGGCGATGACAGGACTTCTAGCGAATGAAGGGCGTCTGGTCGGGCAGAAGGGTTTTGTGATCACGGCAGGATCTTTCAGTAACGGAACGGACGGTGTTCTGGCCGCGGTGACGGGTAACGGCACGCTGACCACGACGGGCACTGCCGGTGTGACGAATGCGGGTACGATTGAAACACTGGCGTCCGGTGGTCTGCTGACGTTGAGGAATGCAGGCAGCTTCTCGAACAGTGGATCGGTTCTGTCAGGTGGCGCGACTTCGCTCACAGCGTCCGGGGATGTGACGAACAGCGGGAAGCTGAGCGCGCTCGGAGGTGATCTGAACGCATCGACGGGTTCCGTGGATAACTCCGGGACCATGGCCGCTGCCGGAAAGATGTTCCTGTCGGCCGCCGCAGGCATTATGGACAGCGGCACATTGTATGGTGCTAACGGCCTGACACTGACGGCTGCCAATATGGTGTCTGTTACGGGACCATCCGCGCAGGCCGGTGCAGGCGCCGGTGATGTGTCAGTCCATGCAGACGGGCTGACAGTGTCGGACGGTCAGATCATCGCTGCGGCAGGGCAGCTTAAGGTCACTGCGCAAACCGTCCTCAGCAACAGGGGGCTGCTTGAGGGCGCGACGGATCTTGCCATCACGACCGATCGTCTGACGAATACAAATAAAGGCATCCTTCTGGCAGGAAACGGTGCGCTGAGCGTTGCTGGCCTGTCGGCTGAGGCCGCCAGTTCTGTCGCCAATACAGGCGGAACATTCCAGGGAAAGACCGGGCTCTCGATCAGTTCTTCCTCCGTCGATAATACGGACGGAACGATGCTGAGCGAAGCAGGAGAGCTGACGCTCGTATCGGACGGCCAGATCAGCAACGATGCAGGAATGATCCGGTCTGCAACCGGGATGGTCCTGACAGGCGGGTCCTATGCTTCAGATGAGGCGTCAGTCATCAGCGCCGGCACGAACCTTGTCGCATCGTTCTCCGGGCTGGTGGATAACGCCGGGCATATGATTTCCGCCGGAAATCTCGATCTGACAGCAGGCAGTCTACTGACGCACAGTGCGGAGCAGACGGAGAAAGTGTCCGTTATCGCCAGTACGGGTGGAAACCTGACGGTGCATTCTGCGACAGTTTCCAATGACGGCGTTCTGGAAGCGACCGGCGCAGATGGAACTGTGCATCTGGTGGCTGACACGGTCAGTAATAACGGCACGCTTAGCTCCGCAGGTGATCTGACAGTTTCTGTCAGCGGAGGTCTGACGTCGTCGGGCAATCTGCTGGCGCAGAAAGGTGCGGCGACGATTTCAGCTGGCAGCATCACGAACAGCGGCTTTGCCGGCGCGGCGAAGGATATCACGGTTGCAAGCGACGAAACACTGACGAACAGCGGGACGCTGTTCAGCGGCGGTCAGCTGACAGCCCGCAGTGGCGGGGCTTTCAGCAATATGAACGGACGGATCGGCGGTACGACGATTGATCTCGTGACAGCGGGGATATTCGACAATACAGCCGGATCTGTGATTGCCAGCGCAGGGAACCTCGCAGTGACTGCCGGGCGGATCACGAACGGGACGGGCGGCGTGCTTCAGGGCAACGGTGCCGTCACGCTGACAACCGACGAACTTGGAAATGCGGGCGGCACTGTTCTTGCGAAAAGCGGTGATCTGACACTGGTTTCACCGGACAATGCACCGGGAGAGACCGACAACAGTAACGGTATTCTTCAGGCAGGCGGAGCGGTTGTTCTGCCGTTCAGCACTCTGAATAATACAGCAGGCACAATCCTGGCGCTGGGGAACAGCCTGACGCTGACCGGAACCGACGGCAGCGTCGTCGGGAATGCAGTCGGGACGATCGAGAGCAATGGCACACTGTCCCTGACAGCAGGACGCTACACCTCGCAGCTACTCACCCGTGATGCCGTTTCCTCAGCAAGCCGCATGACGGCGGCCGGTGACATGACCTTGGTGCTGAGCGGCCAGGCGCAGAACAGCGGTGTGATTGCGGCGGGTCGTGATCTGACCATTGCGGCAGATAACGTCGCCAATGACACGGGGGCAGTTATCGCAAGCCTTGGTGGCAATCTGGCGCTGGATCTTTACGGTGTGGACGGTCTTTCAAATGCGGGCACGCTTCAGACAACCGCTAAAGGTGCAGCACTGACAATAGGGGCGCAGTCGCTCACAAATGCTGCAACCGGTGGTATTCTGTCGAACGGTGCACAGACATTCACGGTTTCAGGTCCTCTGACCAATGCCGGTGAAATCACGGCATATGGAAGTTCGCTAACGGTGACGGCTGGATCAGTTGCCAACAGCAATCTGCTGCTGGCGGGAGCCGACCTGACGCTTTTAGCACCCGGAACCGTGACCAATACGGGTCTGATGTATGGAACGCGGAACGCCACGCTGACCGCTGGTCAATTTGACAACAGGAACGGTCAGACCGGCGTTGGTGATGGCGCGCTGGCGCTTGTGGCCTCCTCCGTGGACAACAGCCAGAACGGCCGCATCATCGCGAAAAACGGCACAACAGTGATGACATCCGCCCGGATTGCCAACGATAACGGGCTGATCGAGGCGGGCAGTGATCTCGCACTGTATACCACCGGCCTGACGAATGGTGGCGGCAAGGTCATCTCCGAGACTGGAAATGTCACATTGGCGGGCAGTTCTGCCGGTCGAAGCGCAGGAAGCATCGACAACGCCAGCGGCGTGCTGCAGGCTGGTAACAGCCTGACGGTTGTCGCGGACACGCTCAGCAACCGTGCCGGAACGCTGCTGACACAGAACGGGGATCTTGTGCTGAATGGTACGGGCGGCGCAGCCCTGCAATCCGTGGACGATACAAGCGGAATTCTCCAATCGGGACACGATCTTGCGCTGAAGACGCAAGTCCTGACAGGAGCAGCCGGGCTGTCTGCCGCCAGAGATCTGGATTTTACGCTCGGAACCGGTCTGAGCGATGCTATGCTGTTTTCGGCTGGACGTAATGTCATTCTGACTCTGAATGGTGATTACAGCATCGCAGCGGGCAGCGGTGTGATTGCCGGGGGAGATGCGACCGTCAATGCCGCGTCGCTTACGAATAACGGCGCGATGATGGCGGGCGGCGTCCTGACGGTCCGGACCCCCGGCGCAATCAGCAACACAGGACTTCTGGACGGTTCAGGCGGTCTGACGCTCGCGCTTGATGGTGCGCTCAGCAATGTTCAGGGAGCCATTCTCTCTGATGCCGGCAGCATCTCTGTCGGAGGTCTTTCCGGTGTCTATGCGGGCGACGTCGTCAACCGTTCCGGCGAAATCATGGCCGGAAGTGCTGCGGGCGATGTTGTGATCCACGCAGCATCCCTGACGAACGATCTTCTGGGTGGGGTGACGACCACCAGCGGACAGGTGGTCTACGACAAAAAATACACGATCGGGGAAGATGGTCTCGCCAATCCGCCCGCGCTGAATCCGTCGATGGCGAATTATGGCGAGATCAATCGCTATTATAACAACGTCATGAAAATCTATGTGCCTGAGCTGTGGTATTCCGCCACAGGTGAAAAAGGCACGGGATATTATATCGTGGCGCTGGATGGAGCATCAGCGTCTTCTTATGTCGAAGTGACAGGCACCGGATCGACCGCAACCGCGACAAATGCAGCTGCGCTGATCGATGCAGGCAGAAACCTTGAGATCGATACAACCGGAGATATTCTCAACGACGCCAGCCATATTGCGGCCGGACAGAACATGGTTCTCACGGGCGCCAGTCTGACAAATCAGGGATATGATACGGAAATCACCTGGACACTGACGGAGGACTCACCGCATCTGAAACGGTGGTTCACACCGTCGGACGGAACCCAGTTTGTGACGCCCGATCCCGATGCCGCCAGTAATTCAGCATATAATCCGGGCTGGATGACGCTTAACGGTGGTCCGCACACCGCGATCTGGGGCAGTTCCACCTATACTGGTCTGTCGGGCAGCATCGTTGCAGGCGGTAATCTGACCGGTACGTTCTCCGGACAGATCGACAATACCACCATTGTCGCTCATGCAACCCCGGATCTTCTTGCTTCAGCGGGCAACTGGTCGGGGAGTGCCCCGGAAAGCGTGTCCCCATCTGCTCAGGCGGCGGCTCAGTCGGGTGGAAGCCTGACGACACCGAACAGCTCAGGCTCCTTCGTGGATGCCTCGACCGCCGCATCATCGGGAACCAGCGGTTCCGATGCCGTGTCAGGCGGAGGACTGAACAGTCAGACGGGCACGACCGCGGCAGGACAGGCGACTTCCGTATCGGGAGGGACGCTGAACGGGATTTCTGCCGGCACACCACAGACTGTTCCGTCACAGACATCGGGGGGTGCGACGACGAGCGTGCCGGGCAGCCCTTCGGGTGAACAGCCGGTCTATGGGCATGTTCTTGCACCGGAAGGACATGAGAACGGCACGACGACAGCGCAGAATCTGACACTTCCCGGCTTTTCAGGCGCAGCTTCGGCTTCGGTTTCGCAGGTGATTTCGTCTGTTCCTGCAGGGAAGGCACTCTATGTTGCGGACACATCTCCGTCAGCGACATCGCTGATCGAGACGAACCCGGCCTATACCAGCCTGACGGCGTTTCACGGTTCGGAATATCTTCTGGACCGTCTGGGAGACAGGCCGTCGGATTACACGTTCCTGGGCGATTCCACGTTTGATCAGCAATATGTCCAGCAGCAGATCATCTCTGCGACGGGCCAGACTTTCCTTGGCGGAACCTATACGACGGCAGCCACCCAGATGCAGGCGCTGCTGGACAATGCGGTTGCGGCGTCTGATCAGCTTGGTCTGAAAGTCGGCGATGCTTTGTCTGCGGTGCAGCAGTCTGCGCTGACATCTGACATCGTGTGGTATCAGAACGAGGTTGTTGACGGCAAAACGGTTCTTGTGCCGAAACTGTATCTGGCACCGGGTCATGAGGCTTTGACGGGAGCCACCATTTCCGGTCAGAACGTGTCGCTGACAGCGGCATCCGTGACGAACAGCGGCAGCGTGTCAGCGAAGGATGCGCTGTCGATTACGGCCACGTCCGGCAACATCACGAACACCGGGGCGCTGTCGGGCGGAACGGTGAACCTGACGGCGCAGAATGGCTCGATCCTCAACAGCGATACGATCACTACCTATCTTGTCGGTGGCGGAACGCAGGGGCAGCTGGCCTCTGTCGGGAGCATCAGCGCGACGGGATCAGCCAGTCTTTCGGCGGCGGATGACATCACGTTCAACGGCGGTGTGCTCACGTCGGGCGGGGATCTGAGCCTTCTTGCGGGAAATGGTCTGACGCTTGGCACGACGACGGTGGAGCAGGCATCGTCGGTTTCCGGAAAGCATCTAAGCATCAGCGGTAGCCAGACGGAGAATTACGGCACGACGATCACGTCGGGCGGAAATGCGGTTCTCGCGGCACTGACAGGCGATCTGAAGACAGCCGGGACGACGCTGACGACGGACGGCAACCTCACGCTTTCAGCGGCGAAATCACTTGATCTCGGGTCTGTGACGAACAGCGTGTCGGACAGTATTTCCGGCAAGGAAAGCGGTTTTCTGACGAAGAGCAGCTTTTCCCTGAACACGGCCAGCACGACGGAGATCGGAAGCGCGATTGCGGCGGGTGGCACTCTTACAGCCGTCTCCGGCGGGGATATGAGCATCAAAGGCACCGTCGGATCAGCCGGGGACGCCACGCTGCTCTCAGGTGGCACCTTCACCGAAAGCGCCACGAAGAGCACCGCAGATGAAAGCAGCTCGCATCATACAGCCGGTGTGCATATCAGTCAGAACTGGCTCACTGGCGCGAGCTCGATTTCCTATAAATCGTCGACGGACACCTCCTCGGCCTCTGCGACGACGTGGACACCGTCCATCATCGCATCGACGGACGGCAATCTGACGATTGCGTCGGCAGGCGCGATGAAGATCGATGCATCGGCAGTGGCGGCTGCGGCAGATGTTGCGCTTTCGGGATCCTCTGTTGTGTTCTCGACGGAACAGAACACGCTGATGCAGTCCGGGACACACAAGGACTGGAGCATCGGAATGAATGCCGGTCTGTCCTCGGACTCTATTGTGGGCGCTGCGGTCAACACGGCCGGCGACATGATCCAGAAATCCGGCTCCGGGACACAGAAGGCGCTGACAGGGATTCAGACTGGCATTTCGGAAGCGACGTCGATTGCCGCCGGTGCGCAGAGCGGCAATCTTGTGGGCGTGTCGGTTTCGATCGGCGTTTCGAAGAACAAAAGCAGCAGCACGGAAACGACGAGCACGGTGCAGGGTTCGACGGCGGCAGCCGGTGGCACCCTGACGGTTGCCGCCCGGGGCGACGATGCCACCGACGCGACAAATGGTGACGTGCGTGCGACGGCGGCGGCGTTGTCCGGCCAGAACGTTGTTCTGAGTGCATCGAAGGATATTTCACTGTCCGCGGGCTGGAACACAACGCACAGCGAGAGCAAAAGCGCTTCGAAATCTGCGTCTGTTGGCGCGAATGTGAGTGTCGGGACTTCGGGAGCCGGCGTGAGCGTTTCCGTTGGCGGCTCCCTGTCGCACACGAGCACGACGTCTGACAGCGCGACGGCTGTTGACACGACGGTGACGGCGACGAACGGGGTGACGATTTCTGCTCCGGGCGCGACGGTTCTGAACGGGGCTGAGGTTTCGGGCGGCAACATTGTCCTGAACACGGGAAATCTTTCGATCACGAGCCCCGTGAACACGGCGAGCTACGAGAAAGAGTCTTATGGGGGGAGCGTAGGGGTCACGATCCCTGTGTGGGGTGCCGCGATGGGCGGCACGTCCGTGAGCATGAATTACGAGAAGATCACGGATCAGTATGCGTCGACGGGGGAGAGCCTGTCGGGTCTGTATGCGGGATCGGGTGGTCTGGATGCCGT
>NZ_JAJJND010000072.1 GCF_029759835.1 Acetobacter sp. AN02 | reverse complement strand
TCCACAGGTCTCCGTAAAGACCAGCGTTGAATCACGTCCAAGCCAGTCTGAGAAGATCTTTTGTCAACAGAACCTAACTGACGACACGCCGTAGTATTTCTGCAATAAAGCCAGATAGACCGCTCATTCATCAGGGACATGCTGACCGATCAGCAGGCCGCCGTGATCGTGGATGCAATCATCTCCCTGTGCTCGGGCCTCAACATCAAGGTGGTAGCGGAAGGGATCGAGACCACAGGCCAACTTGCCAGCCTGCGCCGCTATCCTGAACTTCTGATCCAGGGATATCTGATCGGAAAACCCCAGCCGAAGGACAGGCTGTATCATCTCAGCCAGCCACAGAGACTGGGGGTATAACCGGAATTTTGAGCTCCTGAAGAGCCGTGCTAGGCGCTCAGACATGACAGTGCGGAAGACGGAGCAATGAAGACGCCGGAAACCGGCCTCCCGGCAGGATTGTCCGTCCGGGCTGTGATGACGGTCGTTTTCCGCAGATGGCTCTATATCGCCCTGAAGACCACATCCTGGCGATCCGAAATGCACCCGGAAGCCCGCGCCCTGCTGACCGGGCAGGAAGGGCAGACGGCACTGGTGGCATTCTGGCACGAGACGCTGCCGCTTTCACCCGCATTGTGGTGGTGGGCAGAGCCGCAGAATCCCGACCTGCGCCTGCATGTCCTGATCAGCAGAAACCGTGACGGACGTTTCATCGCCGATATCGTCAGACCGTGGCGTATCTTCGGAATCGCAGGATCAAGCAGCAGAAAAGGCAAGGATAAAGGCGGCGCCGCAGCCTACAGGCAGATGCTGCGTCTCCTGCGCGACGGCAGCCTGATTGCCATCACCCCTGACGGACCACGAGGTCCGAGACGGGAGGTTCAGCCGGGCGTCATCCGCCTGGCAGCACATTCCGGCGTAAAAATCGTACCGGTCGGGATGACCTGCGCGGGAATACGCCTTCGCTCATGGGACAGACTGCTCTTCCCGATGCCCTTCGGACGCGGCGTCTTCTGTGCGGCTGCGCCGATCGATGCGAAGGGCAGGGAAGAGACCTCTGTCGCTCAGGAACTGGCAGAAAAGCTGAACAATGTCACCGCACGGGCCGAGAGTCTCCGCTCCCGCAGCCTGGCGGACCGGCTATGGCATGGAGTAACGGACCTCATCTCCCCGGCGCTGATCCTGTCCGGAAGACTTCGCATACGAAAAGGCAAGGAAGACCCGAAACGCATCCGCGAACGTATGGGTATGACAGATCATCCTCGTCCCGACGGGCCGATCATCTGGATCCACGCCGCAAGCGTCGGAGAAACGCTCTCGATCCTGCCTCTCGCGGAACGGATACTTGGCGCATCCTCCGTGCATATCCTGCTGACAACCGGCACGCTCACATCAGCCGAGCTGGTCCGGAGGAAAGCGATTTCTCCGTGCCTGATCCACCAGTTCGTACCGCTCGATGTCTCACGCTGGACAGGGCGCTTTCTCAGGCACTGGCGCCCCGACATCCTGGTGCTGACGGAAAGCGAGATCTGGCCCGGCATGATCGCAGGCTGTCACAGCCGGGGAATCCCCGTCGTGACGGTCAACGGTAGGCTATCAGAAAAAGCCTCGGAAAACTGGAGCAGATTCCCCGGGGTCGCTCAGGGTGTTTTCGGACGGCTGTCATGGGTCGCGGCACGAACCGACCAGGATGCACGGCGCTTCCGACAGGCCGGTGCACATGATGTCTTCTGCGCCGGAGACCTCAAGATGGCCGCACCGCCGCCGGCCGCAGACCCGATCCTGGCAGAGAAAATCAGACAAGCGACCGCAGACAGACCAGTCCTGCTCGCCGCCTCCACGCATGAAGGTGAGGACGCCACGCTCTGCGAGGCCGCCTCTCTCCTGAGGCAGATATTCCCCGATCTCCTCCTGATCATCGTCCCCAGGCACCCAATACGCGGAGAGGCACTGGCCCGGCTGGCCGGAAACGCGCCCAGACTGGCGCAGAGCCAGTTTCCAACCCCGCAGGACACGGTCTGGATCGCAGACACGCTCGGCGATCTCGGAACGTTTTTCGCACTCTTCCCCATCGTGTTCATAGGCAACAGCCTGAGCACGGGACCCGGTGGCGGACATAATCCCTTTGAGCCGGCAAAATGCGGAGCCGTCATCGCATCCGGCCCGCGTACACAGAACTTCCAGGACGCCTTTGAACTCCTGAAAGGAGACGTCTGCATCGCAGATACACCGCAGGATCTCGCCGCATGGGTGACCACCATGCTGACCAATGACAGTCTCCGCCAGGACACGGGCGCACGGCTTAAGGCAGCCGCAAGCGCATCGGAAGCGCTGCCGGAACAGCTCAGTCGGAAAATCCTCAGAACCGCCCGGCTCGCGACATGATCCCCCGCTGGCAGGCTCCCGCATTCTGGTTCACCCGGCCCGGCCTGCGCACCGCGCTGCTTAGTCCTCTGTCCGCCCTGGTCGGCAGCATCGCCGTCAGCAGACTGCGCAGGGCAGGTGAGCGGGTCTCGGTTCCCGTCATCTGTTGCGGCAATCTGACGGCAGGCGGAACCGGAAAAACACCCCTCACGCTGGATCTCCTCCGTCGGCTGCACAGACGCGGCCATCAGCCCCACGCATTGCTGCGCGGCTATGGCGGCAGACTCAGAGGCCCGCTGCAGGTGCGCCCGCAGGAGCACACAGCCGCAGACACCGGGGACGAGGCACTGCTGCTCGCCGCCGTCGCGCCTGCATGGATCGGAGCCGACCGCGCTGCCTCAGCCCGCGCCGCCATTGCCGCAGGCGCGACCTGCCTCGTGATGGATGATGGACTGCAGAATCCCTCTCTGGAAAAGGATCTGTCACTGATCGTCGTGGACGGAGCCACGGGCTTCGGAAACGGACGCGTGCTCCCCGCAGGCCCGCTCAGACTGCCGCTCAGCGTCGGGCTGAAACAGGGAGACGCTATGATCATCATGGGGGAGGGTGATGCCGTCGAACACGGAACCATGCCCGTCCTCAAAGCCGGACTTTCAAATGAGGAACACGCAGAACTGCTGAAAGGGCAGACCGTCATTGCCTTTGCCGGAATAGGCCGTCCCGAAAAGTTCTTCACCTCACTCAGGCAGGCTGGAATCATCCCGCTGGAGTGTATCGCATTCCCGGATCATCACGTCTGGACACGGCAGGATCTCGATCGACTGACCGCCCGCGCCGCACGATCCGGCGCACGCCTTCTGACAACGGAAAAAGACGCCGTACGTCTTCCGCCGGAATTCCGCAAAAACATAACGGCCATCCCCGTAACACTGCGCTGGCAGGACGAACGCCAGATCGAAATGCTGCTCGACAGATACTGCCCCCTCCGGACAGATACACCCCCATGACCCGCCTGAAACAGCCCCTGCGCAACGCCCTGCACCATGCCGAAACAGCTGCTGCCCGCGCCGCCCTGACCCTCCTGCGCGCGCTCGGCCCCGTGCGCGCCTCAGATTTTGGCGGAAAAATCTGCCGGATGATCGGCCCGTATCTGCGCGTATCCCGCGTCGCGGACCGCAATCTGCGTCTCGCCATGCCGGAGCTGGATGCGCCGGAAAGAGACCGGATCATACGCGGCGTATGGGAGAATCTTGGCAGAACGGTCGGGGAATTTCCGCACCTTGCCGGTCTTCAGGAAAACACGCCGCACGGCCCGGGTTTTGAGGTTACGGGAGCAGAGCACCTGCACGCGGCAGCGGAAAAAGGCGGGCCGGTGCTCTTCGTCTCGGGGCATATCGGCAACTGGGAAATGCTCCCCCCCGCCGTCGCCCGCCACGGTGCCCCCTTCGCATCCTTCTATCGCGCCGCAGACAACCAGATGATCGACACCCTGATCCGCAGCCTCCGCGATCAGGCCATGGGCGTCTCCGTGCCGCTGTTTCCCAAAGGCGCACGCGGCGCACGCGATGCCCTCGCCTGGGTCGCAAAAGGCGGACGGCTGGGTATGCTCGTCGATCAGAAAATGAACGACGGAATCGGCGTCCGTCTGTTCGGTCATCCGGCCATGACCGCCCCGGCCCTGGCCGCAATGGCCCTGCGCTATCGATGCACCGTCATTCCCGGGCACGTCGTGCGCCTCGGCCCGGCCCGGCTTCGGATCGTCGTGGAACCGCCGATGGACCTGCCCGACAGCGGAGACCGCCAGGCAGACGTCCGGGCCCTGACGCAGCAGGTCAATGACAGACTTGAGGCCTGGATCAGGGAAAAACCGGAAAGCTGGCTCTGGCTCCATCGCCGCTGGCCTAAAGAGGTCATGGCCACCGTCCCTGAGAACGGGAAAAAGAGTGCGTGATCATGCACCCCCATGCCGCAGATATGCTTGCCCGCAGCGGCTGCGCTTCCTATACATATCGCCCCCGTAGTTATGTCTGTGAATCCCTTGCAGACATTCGTGGATAGTTCAGGACTGTCCGGCCATGACCGAAGAATTTCACCGCATCCGCCGCCTCCCTCCCTACGTCTTTGCGGAGGTCAACAAGGCCAAGGCCGCGGCCCGGAATCGTGGCGAGGACATCATCGACCTCGGAATGGGCAATCCCGACAGCCCGACACCCCCACACATCGTGCAGAAACTGATCGAGACCGTCGCGGACCCGCGCTCCCACCGCTATTCCGTCTCACGCGGAATCCCCGGACTGCGCCGCGCGCTGGCAGGATATTACGAGCGCCGTTTCGGCGTGTCGCTGAACCCTGAAACGGAAGTGATCGCAACGCTCGGCTCGAAAGAAGGGCTGGCAAACCTCGCAGCGGCCATCACAAGCCCCGGTGACACGATCCTCGTGCCCAACCCGTCCTACCCGATCCATCAGTTCGGTTTCATCATCGCCGGAGCCGCCGTGCGCTCCATCCCGGCCTATCCGGACGAGAACATGCTCCGCGCACTGGAGCGGGCCGTAAAACACTCGGTTCCGAAACCGACCGCGCTGATCGTCAATTTCCCGAGCAACCCCACGGCCTATGTCGCGGATATCGATTTCTACAAGGATCTCGTGGCCTTCGCCCGCCGCGAGGAAATCTTTATCCTGTCCGATCTGGCCTATTCCGAAATCTATTTCGGAGATACGCCTCCTCCCTCGGTGCTCGCCGTGCCGGGCGCAAAGGACATCACGGTTGAATTCACCTCCCTGTCCAAAACCTACTCCATGGCAGGCTGGAGAATGGGATTTGCGGCCGGAAACGAACGCCTGATCCAGGCCCTGACACGCATCAAATCCTATCTGGACTACGGTGCGTTCACTCCGATCCAGGTCGCTGCCGTCGCCGCACTCTCCGGTCCGCAGGACTGCGTTGCGGACATACGCGCGCTCTACAAGGAACGCCGGGACGTGCTCCTGCGCGGACTGACGGGTGCCGGATGGAGCGTCACACCGCCCGAAGGCTCCATGTTCGCATGGGCAGAAATTCCCGAACCCTTCCGCGAAATAGGCAGCGTGGAATTCTCAAAACTGCTGCTTAAGGAAGCAGGCGTGGCCGTGGCCCCGGGCCTCGGCTTCGGAGAATACGGGGAAGGCTTCGTGCGGATCGGCCTAGTGGAGAACACCCACCGCCTCCGCCAGGCAACACGAGCCATTAAAACTTTCTTCGCAAAAAAACGGGCTCAATCAGCCGTCAAAACACGTACCGGAGACAGTTGAATCGTGACCGTTCAGGACAGTTCGCAGACAGTACTCCGTCTTGGAATCGCAGGCCTCGGCACCGTCGGGGCAGGCGTCATCCGGCTCCTGACGGACAATGCAGACCTCATCACGGCCCGCGCCGGACGCCGGATCGAGGTCACTGCAGTCGCTGCCCGCGACCGTTCCCGCGATCGCGGCGTAAAACTGGATCACCTGCGCTGGTATGAAGATGCAGCCGATCTGGCAGCAGACCCTGAAGTGGACGTTGTCGTCGAACTCATCGGCGGCTCCGAAGGCGTCGCACGTACCCTGGTAACGGACGCGCTCAGGGCCGGTCGCCCGGTAGTGACAGCCAACAAGGCTCTGGTTGCAGTATATGGCGACGAACTGGCCGCTCTGAGCGAGAAGCACGATGCGCCCCTGCTGTTCGAGGCCGCAGTCGCAGGCGGTATCCCGGCGATCAAAACCGTACGGGAAGGCCTCGCAGCCGATCGCCTGACCCGCGTCGGCGGAATCCTCAACGGCACCTGTAACTACATCCTCACCACAATGCGTGAGACCGGCCGGGATTTCAGTGACGTTCTGGCAGAGGCGCAGGCCCTGGGCTACGCGGAAGCGGACCCGTCCACCGACGTGGACGGCATCGACGCTGCCCACAAGCTTTCCATCCTCGCCGCACTCGCCTTCGGTCGCTTTGTCGATTTCGACAGTCTGACCGTCCAGGGGATCGGCACGGTCAGCGCGCTTGATTTCGCCTTCGCTCGTGATCTGGGATACCGGATCAAGCTGCTGGGCGTGGCACAGCAAAGCGCCGACGGAATCGAGGCCCGGGTCAGCCCCTGCCTGATCGCGGAAAATCTGCCGATCGCGCAGGTGGACGGCGTGTTCAATGCCGTGCTGGCGGAAGGCAACTTCGTCGGAAATCTCATGCTGGAAGGGCGCGGCGCCGGAGCCGGCCCGACCGCTGTTGCGGTCTGCGCCGATATCATAGATATTGCACGCGGTGCGACAGCTCCGATCTGGGGTGTCCGCACCGCAGCACATCGCGAGCCTCTTCGCTGTTTGCCTCCCGAGCACTCCGAAGGCGCGTTCTATCTGCGCCTGACGGTCGAGGATAAAGCCGGTGTGCTGGCCGATATCACCGCAATTCTGCGCGAATATGGTATCTCACTGAGCAGAATGCTGCAGACACCGGCTGAACCGGACGGGGAAAAGAATGTTGTACCGCTGGTGCTGATGACGCACCGGACAACGGGCGGTGCAATGCAGAACGCCGTCAGCCGGATTGCTGCCCTCCCGGTGGTGTATGAGCAGCCCAATCTGATGCGGGTCGAGGAAGGGTGATATTTCGCCTGTTTTTACCCGGGTCAAAATAAAAAAGGTCAGATCATGTCCGTTTCATCCTCCGATGCTTCCTATCACGTTTCCGACCGGAACCTGGCCCTGGAACTGGTACGCGTGACGGAAGCCGCAGCGATCGCCAGCAGCCACTGGACCGGACGCGGTCAGAAGAACGAGGCAGACGGTGCCGCGGTCGAGGCCATGAGAAAAGCCTTCGATACGGTCACCATCGACGGAACCGTCGTGATCGGTGAAGGTGAGATGGACGAGGCGCCGATGCTCTATATCGGTGAGAAAGTCGGTGCAGGCGGTCCGGAGATGGATATCGCGGTTGATCCTCTGGAAGGAACCAATCTCTGCGCGAAGGACATGCCGAACGCCATGACGGTCGTCGCTCTGGCAGAGAAGGGAAAATTCCTGCACGCGCCGGATGTCTATATGGACAAGATCGTTGTCGGACCGGATCTGCCTGAGGGCGTTGTCGATATTGAATCTCTGATCACGACCAATCTGAAAAACCTTGCAAAGGCCCTGGGGAAGGACATCCGGGAGGTCAATCTCTGTGCACTGGACCGCCCGCGTCATGAGGAAATGATCGCCAGGGCGCGTGAGGCCGGTGCCCGAGTAAGACTGTTCAGCGACGGCGATGTGGCCGCTGCCATCGCCGCGTGTCTGTCCACCAGCCAGGTCGATATTTTTGCAGGTTCCGGCGGTGCGCCTGAGGGTGTGCTGGCCGCTGCAGCCGTTCGCTGTACCGGCGGACAGATGCAGGCTCGCCTTCTGTTTGAAGATGAGGAGCAGAAAGAAAGAGCGCGCAAGATGAACCCGGGCCGTGATCCGGATCGCAAGCTCGGACTGCACGACCTTGCCGATGGTGAAGTGCTGTTCTCGGCAACGGGCGTGACATCGGGTTTTCTCCTCAAGGGCGTGCGTCGTACGAAAGCCGGAGCCCAGACGCACTCTCTGGTAATGCGCTCCAAATCCGGCACGCTTCGCTTTGTGGAAGGTATTCATAACTTCCGTACGAAAACCTGGGGTGTAAGCTGATCCGTTCAGGTGAGTAAGGCTGTTAAACAGGCTTTTTCCCCCGTTACGGGTCTGCATTCCGGCCTGAGTCTGACCGGCAGAAGCTGGGTATGGCGATCTGAGCCGGATGACCGGACGGAACGCCTGGCCCTGGCACTGGCTCAGAAAAAGAACCTGTCGGATTTTCTGGCAGGTCTGATGACCCGACGCGGTGTTACCCCGGAGACGGCGGATCTTTTCCTTGATCCGACACTGCGGACCCTGATGCCGGATCCGTTTTCCCTGAAAGACATGGATAAGGCTGCGGAGCGGCTGGTATCAGCCATCCGTGCGGGAGAAACGGTCGGTATTTTCGGCGATTATGATGTCGACGGAGCATGTTCTGCGGCATTGCTGGCGGGATTTCTGCAACGGTCCGGATGCAGGGTCCTGACGCATATTCCTGATCGTCTTACCGAAGGATACGGACCGAATCCCATAGCGATGGATGCGCTGGCGGAGCAGGGGGCCGGACTTATCGTCTGCGTGGATTGCGGGACCAGTGCTGCAGATATTTTCGCACGGATGGAACACGCGCCGGATATTGTGGTGATTGATCATCACGTGACGGAGGGACCGCCTCCGCCTGTTCATGCCACGGTCAATCCGCAGCGAGGTGATTGCGAGTCCGGTCTGCGCACACTGTGTGCAGCCGCCCTGACATGGCTTGTCATGGCGGCGACCATGAAGCTGATGGAAAATGATCGCAGGCCGCTGCTTGATGATCTTGATCTGGTGGCACTGGCGACGGTCTGCGATGTCATGCCCCTGACCGGTACGAATCGTGCATTCGTGACACAGGGCCTGAAGATAATGGGGCAGCGCCGAAGGACAGGTCTGCGCTCCCTGATGGACGCGGCAGGAGTAAACGGTCAGCCGACGGCTTTTTCCTGCGGGTACGCCTTGGGTCCGCGGGTCAATGCGGGAGGGCGCATCGGGGATGCCGGTCTTGGGGCAAAGATGCTGCTGTCCTCGGACGAGGAAGAGACCGGAACGATCGCCCGGCAGCTGACATCGCTGAACCGTACCCGCCAGGAAGTGGAGCAGGATACGCTCTCAGAAGCCCTTAAGGCGGCTGAAGCTCAGATTGCCGCAGGTCATGCTGTTGTACTGACTGCATCTGCGGCATGGCATCCGGGTATCGTCGGCATTATTGCCGGGCGGATTAAGGAAAAATTCAATCGTCCGGCCCTCGTGGCAGCGACAGATGAAAACGGTATTCTGAAGGGCTCCGGACGCTCGATCCCGGGCTGTGACATCGGGCGAGCGGTTATTGCCGCGCGGGAATACGGTATTCTCCTGACCGGAGGTGGCCACATGATGGCTGCGGGTTTCGGTCTGGAACAGGATCGTCTGTCTGAATTTCACGCCTTCATGAACGAGCGTCTTGCGGCAGCATGTGAGGCACCTGCCGCACCGCCCCTTATGATTGACGCGGTACTTCCGTTGTCTGCAGCGACTGAGGCCTGTACGCGTGATATGGCGGCGATGGAGCCGTTCGGTGCCGGAAATGAAGAGCCTGTTCTTATTCTTCAGAATGTCCGGGTGGTCCGGTATGACCGGATCGGCAAGGATGGCAACACCATCCGGGTCATTCTGGGGGATCAGGGCACGGGAACGCTAAAGGCACTAATGTTCCGTGTTCAGGATTCACCTGCGTTGCCGGTGCTGGAAGACAGACAGCGGCCTTTGCTGCACGTTGCGGGCTGTCTGCGCATGGAGAGCTGGAACGGCCGGGAAAGTCTCTCTTTTTTCATCAGCGATGTTGCTCTGGCCGGCTCCTGAGAGTCAGGCCTGTGAGAGAATGACCTCAATCGGCCTGTGATCCGAATCAAACACCGGAAGCACTCTGGCGTTTGAGCAGCGCAGATCCCGCACGAGGCAGCGATCAATCCGGATCGGCACCAGATCCGCCATTTTATGCGTCGGCGCTTTGGGGCCGACATCGGCAAATCCGGGCATCAGCGTCGGGCCTACGAGATTGAAATCTCCGAGAATGGCTGCCGGTCCCTGCAATACATCGCTGAGACTGCGGAGCTGGCGCCTGTTCTGCATCTGCCCGTGAGACAGATGAACATTGGCGAAGGATATTCCTCCGGACCAGTGAATGATCTGCGCAACCCGTTTGACAATCGGTCCGGAGGGGATCGTGCAGGAGGCCGGTGCTTTGAGGAAAGGTGTGGTGCTCCAGCAGGCAAGGCCGTGGATACGGCCCGGCAACGGGACGCGCGCATAATATCCGCCGCAGAGCAGGGAAATCTGATCCATATCTGAAGTGGCTTCCTGCATCAGCAGAAGATCCGGACGATATGAGGAGATCAGTTCCGCGACATTTTCCGCCGTTGCGCCGATACTGTGCAGGAGATTCCAGCTGATGACCTTATGCAGGGCAGATGAACCTGAAAGGGTTCGTTCAGCACGGATTTTCCGGAATGGCTTTGTTCCTATATCACGCGCCTTGAGAACGATATTTTTCAAGCCTGCTCCCCCGGATCTCTGTTTCCGGTCATGATGGCGGTCCGGCCTCCCGCAGCGAACTCGACCGTGAGCGTGTACCCTACTGCCAGCAGAACCGGGCCGAGGAAGATACCAAGGCCGCCGAACTCAAGAATCCCACCGACAACACCAATAAGTGTCAGAAGATAGGGCATCTGGGCGCCCCGCGCGATGAAGGCCGGGCGGATAAAATGATCTATGCCTGAGATGATGATAATTCCGTAAAGTGCAAGGGCAATGCCCTTCCAGAGGTGGTGGGACATCGCCAGCCAGATGGCGCCAGGCACCCAGACCAGCGGCGCACCGATAGGCAGCACGGCAAGAAAAGCGGCTATCGCACCGAACAGGACAGGCTCGGGCAATCCCGTAAGAGCAAAGCCCGTTGCTGTCAGAATGCCCTGGATCAGGGCCGTTCCGAGAATACCATAGACCGTGCCGCGGATCGTGCCACCGATGACGGACAGGATGCGCGGAGCTTTCTCTCCTGCGATCCGGAAAAACAGCGATGAGATGGTTTTCCCCAGAGAATCGCCGCTGAGCCAGAAAAAGATGGCAATGAAAATGGCCATGACGAGATGCAGCCCCCCGCTGGCGAGCTGCACCAGGAGGCTGAGAGCGGATTCCGTAATATTCCCGGCATAGGGACGGACGACTTCGGACAGGTGGCGGATATCGTTGGCCGTCTGGCCCCATGTTGCCTGAAGTTCCGCACCGATTCCCGGTATTCTGGCCACCCAGGCCGGAGGTGCGGGAATCCGGAATTCGGGGAATAATGTGTTGACGATGGACTCGACCGCTGCCGGTCCGGCGGAAATACCTTCCGAGGCAACAAGCCCCACAGGTACCAGAACGCCGGTTGCGCACAGAATTGTCATCAGGATGACAGCCGGTATGGCTCCGGTTCTTGAACGCAGCCATACATAGGCAGGCCAGGTAACGTAGGCGAGGATCGCAGCCCACAGGAGCGCTGAACTGAACGGCCCGATAACCACGACGCAGCCCCAGGCAACACCCAGAATCAGCAGGACCATGATGATACGTTCTGCCGTCATGCTCCTCTTCCGCTCCGGTAATCAGGGGACCGGCTCATGCCCCGTGGTGCGGGCATCCGTATCCCCTTCAGGACGATAATACGGTTCTTGCAGAAGGGGAAGAATCCCGGAAGCTGAAGCGGCATCTAAATATAAGCATAGTACAAAAAAGATTATTTTTGTATCAAAAAACACATTTATTACGTCGTGTCGTCAGTTAAGCAGTATGATGATTGAAGCGAACTGCACGGCTGCGAGGAAAGTAGATTTGAGTTTG
>NZ_JAJJND010000071.1 GCF_029759835.1 Acetobacter sp. AN02 | reverse complement strand
GAAAACAGTCAGCACACACAGCCACAAAGTACAACCCTCACGTGCCGCAATCAGGCCTTAACTGACGACACGCCGTAAGACTGACTGCGACTCTCAGCCGTCCTGATGTGCTCCGGCCGTCTGCGACGCATCGAGAAGCTCCAGCACCTCGGACGCCGCGGCATCGGCCGCCGCCCTGCCCGAAGGCTCGGACAGCCCCGCCACAACCGATGCAAATCCCTCCTTCTGTGCCTGTGCGACAGCGGGATCATGCATCAGACGCGATACCATATCCGCAAGGCGGTCTGCACGGCAGTTTTCCTGAAGAAGCTCCGGCACCAGCTCATGCCCGGCCAGCAGATTGACCATCGCCACATACGGCACGCGGATCAGCCGTCGCGCCATCATCGCTGTCAGAGGATTGACGCGATAGGTTACTGCCATCGGCACACCTGCAAGCGCCAGTTCCAGCGTGGACGTCCCTGATTTGGTCAGGGCCACGGACGCTGCGGCAAAAGCGTCGTGCTTGTCTTCCGTTTCTGTCAGCAGGACGGGTTTGTGCGGCCATCCTTCCGTCGCAGCCCTCACGGTCTGCGCCACGACCGGAGACACCGGTATAACCGGAACGATATTTTCGTGACGCTGCGCAAGCAGCCTCAGCATTTTTCCGAACACAGGCAGCAGTCGCGGCACTTCGGAACGCCGGCTTCCCGGCATCAGAATCAGGATCTTCCGGTCCTCAGGAATCCCATGACGCAGACGAAACCGCCCGGCATTGCCGCGCTCCGCCCCCGACTGCAGAACGGGGTGGCCTACAAACCGCGCATCCAGCCCGTGCTTTCCGAAAAACTCTGTCTCAAACGGCAGAAGTACGAGAAGCCTCTCCCACAGCCCCGGAAATTTCCGGACCCGGTGCTCACGCCACGCCCAGACCTGGGGAGCAACATAATGGATACGCGGAATTCCCGAAGGCGCAATGCGGCGCAGCAGCCGGAGAGCAAAGCCCGGGCTGTCTATTGTAATCACGAGATCGGGCCGGCGGGACAGGATATCCGCAACAGCCTCGTCAAGACGTCGGGAAAGATGGCAAATACGGGGAAGGATTTCGACCAGCCCCATCACGGCAAGATCCCGCAGAGGAAAAAGCGTCTGAAGACCCGCTTCTGCCATCCGCTCCCCGCCGACACCGGCAAATCTCATGTCCGGCCGGGCGGCTTTCAGAGCCTGCATAAGGCGTCCCCCCAGGACATCGCCGCTGGCCTCTCCGGCAAGTATCCAGATCAGAGGACTTTCGAGCTTCATCAACCCGTTCCTATTCCGGACACTGTTTCGCAGGGGGAAGCAGTCTGAATTCCGTCAGGACGCCATGCAGGCGGAATTCCCCGAAATTCATCTCCAGATCATCCGACTCTCCGCCAGCATAATATTTCATGCTGTTTTCAAACTCCGGCAGCATCTCTGCCGGATCAGAGGAGAAAAATGAAAGTCTGACACGGGAGAAGGGAATTTTTCCAAGCTCAGGAAAGGATGCCCCGGCGTCTTTCAGCTTCCATCCCGACAGGTTCGCATAGACATGCTGGGCGCCATCAGGAGACGTGCCGTCAAACAGCATGGCATCAAATCCGGTCTCGCCTTTCTGTGCCGCCTCCAGAAGCGCCTTCGTATGCATCATCGGAAACAGCGTTCCGGCGGGAAGCGGCACCGTCTTTTTCGACGGCTGGTCGTAATGCACCTCTCCGGCACCGTCGGGCTTCAGTTCCGCCTCTCCGTCCACACGCAGAACAGTCTCATCATTATTCGTCTGCGTCGTACGGAACTTCATGGAACGTCCGTCACGGCTCTCAAGCGTGGTATAGTCCGACACCATTTCCACGGCCTGCCCCGTGCGTGACACGGTCCGGACCGTCAGACGCTGCTCCGTGGACCATGCGGAACACTCCTCACTGACGACATACGTCATCGTGCCTCCGGCACCGACAACGTCCCCGCCCGCCATCGCCGCAGGCCGCAGATCATACACCGCACGATGAGGGACAAGCCGGACAGCATCCTCTGCCCTGCAGATATCTGTCGCTGCACACAGGCACGCAGTAATTGCCACCAGAATTTCCAGCCGCCGCACCTGTTATCATCCTGTTCCGAAATACTTCCGAGGATTATACCCTACCGGGCTTTCAGACCGGCTGACAACTCAGAACCAGGTCCGTATTCCGAAAGTAAATTTCAGATCTCCGGTGCTGTCACCACGCGTTCGTGCCATTGGGCGGGCATTTCCCGCATATCCGCTGTAGACCACGGCAAGATACGGAGCGAACTGCCGCTTTATTTCGTACCGCAGACGCAGGCCGGTATCGATATCCGAAAGGCCTGTTCCGTTCCCACGACCGATATCGCGTTTCGAATAGAAATTCAGTTCAGCCTGAGGCTGGAGGATCAGACGGTTGGTCAGCAGGAAATCGTAGGATCCCTCTATTTTCCCGGCGATATTCCCGTCCCCACGCACATAGATCATTGCCTGGGTCTCGAAAAAATAAAGCCCCAGGCCCTGCAGGCCGAATGCCCCCCACGTCCGGGAGGGGCCATCGTCAATATCGCTCCGGACACCCGCCTGAAGATTGAAATAGGTGGAAATCGCACGGGAATAGACCAGTTCATGCTGACCATCTCCGAATTTCCCCTGAGGATTGACCGTGCCTTCAGATTTCAGCCAGACCCGGTTGTGATCGCCTCCGGCCCAGGCCTCTCCGTCGTAACGGAAATCCGTGCCGCCAGGACCATATCTTCCCTCGAGCTGATTAAAAATCCCATGAATATAGATACGGGAATCCTCGACAGGAGGACCACCGGGGCCGTAGGTCGCCGTCGTGGTTTGCGCCATCGCGGATACAGGCAGACAACATAAACAGAGAAGCGGAAGCAGCCTCATGACACGATCACCGTTCTGAACATGCCTGCATGCATGTGGTACATCAGATGGCAGTGAAACGCCCACATCCCCGGCGTATCTGCCGAGACAAGATAGCTCAGACGGCTCCCCGGCTGGGAAATGATCGTGTGCTTGACCGGCCTGTACTCGTTCTGCCCGTTTTCGATCTCGCTCCACAGACCATGCAGATGGATCGGATGCTCCATCATGGTGTCATTGATCAGGACCAGACGCACACGCTCACCCGTCCTGAGCCTGACAGGACCGGACTCAGAAAACTTCTTTCCGTCAAATCCCCAGATATAGCGCTCCATATTCCCCGTCAGATGCAGCACGATCTCTCTGGAAGGCGGCCGGGGATCAGAAGCCGGAACCCTTGCCCTGAGCATGGTATAATCCAGCACCCTGCGCCCGTTATCCTCAAGACCGTCTCCAGGGTCACCAAGACGGGACACCGGCACCTGAGCAATATTCTGATTTTCAACCGTGAGCCCCGGAGATCCCGGATCGACCCTGACCGAAGCAGGAAGATAGTCTTTTGCATAGGACACGGTTTTTTCAGGCATGTGATGCATCATGTGCCCCTCACCCATGTCCATATCCATATCTTCCATGCCCGTATCCGTCCGGGCATGGGAAGAACCCGCAGACGCCTTCATGTCGCCATGCATATCCATCCGGGACATATCCATTCCGGGCATATCCATGGACGGCATTCCCGCATGAGAACTGCCTGTACCGGCATGCTTCATGCCCGGCATGGATTTCATATTTCCCATGCCCATATCGATCATGGTCCGGACCGGTCGGGGATCCATCGGTGGAATTTCCGCATGCATCCCCGGACGTGGCGCGAGGGTTCCGCGTGCATAACCGGTTCTGTCCTCACTCTGGGCAAAAATCGTCCAGGCACGATCGCCTTCAGGCCGGACGGTCACATCATAGGTTTCCGCCACACCGATCCGGAATTCATCGACAGAAACAGGCTCAACTGCATTTCCATCCGCCTGGATGATCTTCATCTCCAGACCCGGAATCCGCACGTCAAAAAATGTCATCGCGGAAGCATTGATAAAGCGCAGACGCACTTTCTGTCCCGGCGAGAACAGTCCGGTCCAGTTTTCATCCGGGCCAAGACCATTCATGAGATAGGTGTAGATAATTCCGCTCACATCCGAGATATCCGTGGCGGACATCCGCATCCGAGACCATCTCAGACGATCCTGCAGAGCAGCGGCCGCTCCGTGCTTTTCGGCCTCCGCGGGGAATGAAAATGCTGTTCTTTGCCTGAAATTATAATAATCACCGCTGAATTTCAGGTTGCTCAGAATTTTCTCTCCCGGAACATCACTCCAGTCATTGAGCATCACGACATAATCATAAGGACAGGCATCCGGATCATCGCCCGCAGGATCAATGACCATGGCGCCATAGACCGCCTGCGTCTCCTGCATCCCCGAATGGCTGTGATACCAGTATGTTCCGCTCTGCTTCAGCGGAAAACGATAGGTGAATTTCTCACCGGGCTTTATACCCGCAAAGCTCAGCCCCGGAACACCATCCATATTCGCGGGCACGCGCAGACCATGCCAGTGAATCGATGTATCCTCGTCCAGCGCATTGATGACTGTCAGTTCCGCAACATCCCCCTCCCGCAGCCGCAGAACCGGCCCGGGGAGGCCGCCGTCGATACAGGCCTGCGATGCCCTCTGCCCGGCAACCGTCAGCCTGCGCTGCATGACGGTAAGATCATACCGGCTGCGGACCTCCTGCGGCACGAGCCCCCGGATGGCACCGGTTCCGCTATCAGCCCGGGCCGGGGCAGCCGCTCCGGACAGGATGGCTGCCCCCGTACCAGCCAGAAAACCGCGCCTGGTCGGATTGAGAACCATCAACAGCCACTCCTGCTTGCAAAACAGATAACCTCTTACAACATATACCCCATACGGGTATATGGAACAAGGCATGGCTTTCCGCTCCCTTCAGGGATCAGGAAAGGCTATGCTGCCCCGATTTCAGGAAAGCAGGAGTATTTTCATGTCTGACTCACTTACCCTCAGAATTGGCGGAATGACATGTGGCGGCTGCTCGTCATCCCTGCAGAAAGCCCTGAGCGCGGCTGACGGTGTCACGTCCGCCAGCGTCAGCCATGAAGACGGAACGGCTGTCATCACGTATGATCCGGAAAAAATCTCTCCGGACGCACTGAGACAGGTGGTCGAAGGCACGGGTTTCGACGTTCTCTGACAGTTCCCGTCATCGGATAAGGCCGCTTTCATGTCTCAGATTCTGGATCTTCCCGTCGGCGACATGTCCTGCGCAAGCTGTGCCGTCCGTCTGGAGAAGCGTCTCAGCCGTCTTCCCGGCACGTACGCCAGTGTCAGCTTCGCATCCGGCCATGCCCGTGTGGAGCTGACCGGCGGACAGACCACACCGGACACGGTGGTCGATGCCATCCGGAAGGCGGGTTTTACCGTACCAGATCAGACAGCCGATTACGACATCGGAGGCATGAGCTGCGTAGCCTGTGCGGCAAGAATAGAAAAACTCCTGAACAGGACGGAAGGTGTCCACGCTGAGGTCAATTTCGCGACGGAGCGGGCACATGTCACATGGACACCCGGCCTTGTATCGCAGGACGACATCATCAGCCGGATCACCGGAGCCGGATTTACCGCACTCCCCGCTGATACCTCCCTGTCCTCCTCAGACAGGAAACGCCGGCGGGACTGGCGCGCCGCCCTGCTGAATTTTCTCCCCGCCCTGGCTCTGTCCCTCCCGCTTTTTGCCGGGATGGCCGGAATGTTCCGGGGAGAACATCATGAGATGATCCCCCGCTGGCTTCAGTTCTGCCTTGCCACACCGGTGCAGTTCTGGTGCGGACGGCATCTGTATGACAGGGCCTGGAATGCCGTTCGCAGCGGCAGCGCGAATATGGATGTGCTGGTCGTGCTCGGAACCACGATCGCCTGGGCTTTTTCAGCCGTCGTCACCTTCGCCGGACTGCACGAGCCGGTCTATTTCGAATCAAGCGCCGGGGTGATCACCCTGATCCTGCTTGGCAGGCTGATGGAGACGCGCGCGCGCAACCAGGCCGGAGCCGGGATTGAGGGGCTGCTGAAGCTTCAGCCCGCCGTCGCCCATGTCGAGACGGAAAACGGTCTGACCGACAGACCTGCAGCATCCCTCAGGCCGGACGATATTTTCATCATTCGCCCGGGCGAATCCATCCCCGCAGACGGTCTCGTGCTCGAAGGCCTTTCGGAAACCGACGAATCCATGCTGACGGGCGAAAGTCTGCCCGTACCGAAAAAAACCGGCTCTGCCGTCTCCGCAGGAACGCTGAACGGGAATGGCGTGCTGCGTGTGCGGACCACGAATGCCGGACAGCACACAATGCTCGCCCGCATCACGCAGATGGTGGAACAGGCCCAGGGGTCGAAAGCCCGCGTCCAGCAGCTTGCGGACAGGATCTCCGGCGTCTTCGTACCGGTCGTTCTGGCAATCGCCCTGCTCACCTTCCTGATCAACGCGTTCATCGGACAGCCGCTGAATACGGCCCTGATCCGGGCCGTCGCCGTTCTCGTGATCGCGTGTCCCTGTTCACTCGGACTGGCGACACCCACCGCGATCATGGTCGGTACGGCGCGGGGAGCGCGCAGCGGCATCCTCTTCCGCAACGCCTCCGTTCTTGAACGTGTGCATCACCTGAACACCCTTCTGCTCGACAAAACCGGCACGCTGACCGAGGGCCGCCCGTCCGTCAGCGATATCGTCCCGGCAGACGGGGTGGAGGAACGCACCCTGCTCAGTATCGCTGCGGGTCTTGAGGCACAGTCGGAACATCCTCTGGCCCGTGCCATCGTCCGCATCGCAAAAGAACGCGGCATCACGCCCTCGGACGCACAGGATATTTCAGCTGTTCCCGGACACGGTCTCTCTGCCCGTATCGGAAGCTGGCCCGCTCTGCTCGGTTCGCCCCGGTTTCTGACGGAGCAGGGTGTGGAGGATGAGATGCCTGCTTTCGTGCAGGAGGCGGAATCAGCAGGGAAAACCGTCACGGCCATCGCCCTCGGCGGCCGCCTTCTCGGCTGTATCGCCCTGACAGACACGATCCGTCCGGAAGCACGGGAGGTGATCACCGCCCTGCAGCATGACCATATCCGCCCGGTGATGGTCACGGGAGACAATCCCCGCGCCGCACAGCAGGTGGCTACGGCACTCGGCATAACGGATATCCGCGCCGGAGTATTGCCGGATGGCAAGGTCGAGGCCGTGAAGGATTTCCGGCAGGACGGCGCGGTGACGGGTATGGCAGGAGACGGTATCAATGACGCACCGGCCCTTGCGGCCGCGGATGTCAGCTTCGCTATAGGCTCCGGATCGGCCATTGCCATAGAAAACGCGGATGTCGTGCTGATGCGTGATGATCTTCACGCCCTGACGGACGCCATTTCGCTTTCACGTGCAACCCTGCGGAAAATCAGACAGAATCTGTTCTTCGCCTTCATCTACAACATCATCGGCCTGCCCCTTGCGGCCTGCGGTCTGCTCAGCCCGCTGGTCGCCGGTGCGGCAATGGCTTTCAGTTCCGTCTCGGTGGTGAGCAACTCCCTGCTGCTCAACCTCTGGAGAGGAGCCCGTCAGCCGGAAAAGACCTGATCCCGTCCTTGAATACGGCGCGGGTTCAGGGGTAAGTGTGCGCTGACCGCCGCTCCGTCCGAACCGGACGAAAGCCCGGATTACGGTACGGAATAAGGATGACAGACGATGCGGGTGCTGCTGGTTGGGTCCGGAGGACGTGAACACGCGCTGGCCGCTGCCATTGCCCGCTCCCCCGAGCTGACGGCGCTGTGGATCGCACCGGGCAATCCGGGCACCGGGGCGCTTGGTACCAATGCTGCCATTGCTGCCGATGATGTCCCTGCCCTGCTGGACTTTATCCGCAGGGAAAAAATTGATCTCGTTGTCCCGGGGCCGGAAGCTCCGCTCGTCGCAGGGCTGGCCGATGCATGCGCGGAAGCGGGCATTCCGTGTGCAGGCCCCTCCATGGCTGCCGCAGCACTTGAGGGCAGCAAGAGCTTCACCAAGGAAATCTGCGATATCGCGGATATTCCTACCGCAAAATGGGAGCGGTTCGAATATCCCGCAAACGCCCTGGAGTTCATCCGTCGTCGCGGCGCTCCGATTGTCGTCAAGGCAGACGGCCTTGCAGCCGGCAAGGGCGTCGTCGTCGCCATGACTGCCGAAGAGGCCGAAGCCGCCGTACAGGACATGATGGCTGACGGAAGCCTGGGAGACGCAGGTCGTTCCGTCGTCATTGAGGAATGCCTGACGGGAGAGGAAGTGTCCCTCTTCGCCTTCTGCTCCGATGAAACCGCCGTACTGATCGGGGCCGCCCAGGATCACAAACGCATCGGAGACGGAGATACCGGACCGAATACCGGTGGTATGGGTGCCGTCTCCCCTCCGGCCCGTTTTGGCCGGGCGGAGCAGGAGGCCGCGCTTGACCTGCTGGTGCGTCCGATGCTCCGGGAGATGGTCCGTCGCGGCACCCCGTTCCGCGGAGTGATTTTCGCCGGATTAATGCTGACGGAGGCCGGGCCGAAGCTGATTGAATATAATGTCCGCTTCGGAGATCCTGAGTGCCAGGCTCTGCTGATCCGCCTGACCTCGGACCTTCTTCCCGCCCTGAAGGCACTGGCATCCGGCGACCTCGGCAATGCCGGGATCAGCTTCTCTGATGAGGCGTCCGTCGCCATCGTCATGGCCGCACGCGGCTATCCCGGCAAACCCGCCAGAGGCGGCACCATTACCTGCATTGAAGAAGCGGAGCGACTGCCGTCCGTTCGTGTTTTCCATGCCGGAACCGCCCTGCGTGAGCAGGACGGCGCTCTGATCGCCGCGGGAGGACGCGTCCTGACCGTCTGCGCCACAGCCACTGACGTCGCGGAGGCAAGGGAGCGGGCCTATGCCGGTGTGAGAGCCATCCGGTGGGACGATGCCATCTGGCGGACCGATATCGGGGCACGCGCGCTCTGAGGATATGAGCACCACGATTGTCAGCCCTCGCAGATTAACTCTGGCAACACACGCCTCCTCGGCATGTTTTTTCCTGTCCGGTATGACCTATTCTTCCTGGGCACCGCTCGTTCCCGCCGTACAGCACCGGATCGGCCTGGACAATGCCGGGCTGGGCAGCGTGCTGTTGTGTCTTGGTGCAGGATCGCTGATCACGATGCCTCTGGCCGGAATACTGTCCTCCCGGTTCGGATGCAGGGCTGTCATCGTGCCCGGGATTCTTGCGGCAGGGCTGAGTCTTCCTGTTGCAACCCTGACCACCTCAGGCTGGCAGGCAGCTATGGTCCTGATGATTTTCGGGGGCGGTCTGGGCATTATTGACTGTGTGATGAATATTCACACACTGAGTATCGAACGACGCGTAAGCCGGTCCATCATCTCAGGCGTTCATGCCTTTTTCAGCTTCGGTGCGATCGCAGGCTCTGCCGGAGTAACCACGCTTCTTTCTGTCGGACTGAATCCGAGCTGGACAGCCTGTGTGATTACGGCGGCCGATCTTCTGATCATGCTGTTCATCACCGGATGGCTGCTGAACGAGCGCACCGCCCGGGAGCCGTTCCTCGTGCGTCCGCATGGTGTCGTGATCCTTCTCGGGGCGATCTGTGCCATCGCTTTCCTTATGGAAGGCAGTATTCTCGACTGGTCCGGAGTGTGTCTGACGACGCTCCTGCACAGTCCGTCCGCTCAGGCGGGCCTTGGCTATACTGCCTTTGCGACGGCCACGACCCTGTTCCGCATGACCGGGAACCGGATCATCGCCCTGACCGGAAGGCGCCTGCTTCTGGCCGGTGGCACCCTGATTGCCGCAATCGGCGCCGCAATGATCGCTCTGATGCACAGCCCCGCCATGATCGTGGCGGGCTGTTTCCTCGTCGGGGCAGGAAACGCCAATCTTGTACCCCAGCTTTTTGCTCTGGTCGGCGCACAGAAAGCCATGCCTCAGCACCCGGCAGTCTCGGCCGTCACCACTCTGGGCTACGCTGGTGTTCTGGCCGGACCAGCGCTGATCGGTTTTATCGCACATGCAACAGGCCTGAGCACGGCATTCGCCATGCTTTCCGGCCTGCTCGTCCTGACTGCTCTGATGATCCTGCCCCTGACCCGTCCGGACGCATCCGGGGCAGGCTGACCAGCCGCTACTTCACGTTTCCGAGGCAGATGAACTTAAGCTCGGTGAAGTCCTCCAGCCCGTGACGCGATCCCTCCCGCCCCAGTCCTGAGCTTCTGATCCCGCCAAACGGAGCCTCCGCGTGGGAGATATGGCCGGTATTCACCCCGACCATTCCGCTCTCAAGCGCCTCGCTGACACGGAACACACGATTCACGTCACTGGTGAAGACATAGGACGCCAGGCCGAATTCTGTATCATTGGCACGCTCGATCGCTTCCTCTTCCGTCTCAAAGCGGAACAGAGGCGCCAGCGGGCCGAAAGTTTCCTCGCGCGCGACCTTCATCTCCGCCGTGACTTCCGTCAGAATCGTCGGTTCAAAGAACAGACCGCCAAGTTCATGCGGCTTACCGCCCGCAATAATCTTCGCACCGTGCGAGACAGCATCCTCGATATGATCCTGCACCTTCTTCAGGGCGGCCTTATTGATCAGCGGGCCGAACGTCACACCCTCATCGAAGCCGTTGCCCGTCTTCATGTGCCCTAAGCGCTCTGCAAGCCGTTCCGCAAACGCGTCATAGATACCGGCCTGAACGTAGAGCCTGTTCGCACAGACGCATGTCTGACCATTGTTGCGGAATTTGGCTGCAACCGCCTCCTCAACCGCCACTTCCAGATCAGCATCGTCAAAAACCAGCAGCGGTGCATTTCCACCCAGTTCCAGCCCCAGCTTCTTGATCGTGGGCGCACACTGTTCATAGAGCAGGGCACCGATTCTGGTGGAACCGGTGAACGTGAGCTTCCGAACCGTAGGATTTGACGTCATCTCTCCGCCGATTGCTGCCGCATCGCCGGTAACGACACTGAACAGACCGGATGGAAAGCCCGCGCGCTCAGCCAGAATGGCCAGGGCGATAGCAGAGAACGGCGTCTGCTCCGGCGGCTTGAGCACCATCGCACAGCCTGCGGCAAATGCCGGAGCCGCCTTGCGGGTAATCATCGCATTCGGAAAATTCCAGGGCGTAATGGCTGCCGTCACACCGACAGGCTGCCGGATCACCATCATCCTCGTTTCCGCCTCCGGCGGCGGGATGATTTCGCCGTACATCCGGCGGGCTTCCTCGGCAAACCACAGGACGAAGCTCGCACCGTAGGCAATTTCTCCGCGGGCTTCCTCCAGAGGCTTACCCTGTTCCAGGGTCATGATCCGGGCGAGATCATCCTGAGAGGCCATAATCAGCTCATACCAGCGGCGCACCTTATCGGCGCGCTCGGCTGCACTGACCTTTGCCCAGATCTTCTGGGCTTTCGCTGCAGCTTCAACAGCCTGCCGCGTCTCGCTCTGACCAAGATCGGGCACATGCCCGATCACACGGCCGGTTGCCGGATCCTCAACAGCAATCGTTTTTTCTGCCGTTTTCGCATCGATCCACTGTCCGCCCACAAGAACGGCCTCTCGGAAAAGCGACGTATCCTGAAGCTGCATAATTTTTCCCCGATCTGAACGATAGAGTTTCTGAACGGTCTTCACCCGGCAGACACCCTGCGCCGTAAATCACGCAGACTGCAAGCCGGTCATGACAGCGCAACGTCCGGAACGGTTCAGAGTGCCCTGGTCGCGAAAATTCCTCCGCGACGGCGACCGGCAGGCATATGCTCCAGGGAAAGAAGATAGTCGGACAGCTGTTCCGTCGGCACCCACGGCTCCGTCAGTATCTCATCGATCCTGATTCTGTCCGCCTGCGTCAGACCGGCAAGATCTCCCTTGCAGAAAAACGCCGACAGACTAGGTTCTGTTGACAAAAGACGGTAGCCACAATTTTACGGCTGCGAGGTTAAGAAAGGCGAGAAACGATATTCT
>NZ_JAJJND010000070.1 GCF_029759835.1 Acetobacter sp. AN02 | reverse complement strand
GGTGAGCGGCTTATAAGCCCCACCCGCAAACACCGTCAACACAGAAATTCAAAAAAAAATCAGAAAGACAGGAAAACAAAACAGGAACAATAAAGGAAATACAAGAGAAATTATAGGGAAATGCGGAAAAAGCGTCCGGGAAAAGACATAATTCCGTGCCATTCCCTTATTACTCACGAAATCACCCACCACACCCTCCGGCCCGAGTTGCCTAGCTGAAACGGAATGGTCATATGAACACTGACGGACCGAGACGACTGAGTCATCGGATATCCTTCCTCTTTCGGGGGAGACGTATGACAAGGGCGTCCAGCCGGTCTCTGTCTCATGCACGGCAACATGCCCGAGCCGGGACAACATCATTTCTGACGCACCCCGTCCCCGGCCCCGACCTTGCAGATTCCCTGCGAGACGAGGCAGAGATACAGGTAAGTAACTGATGCGCCTGCTTTTTCCGTATATTGCCCAGCCTCATCAGACATTGCACTCTCTGCCTATCGCCATGGAAGCCGCCAGCCGGCATCCGGATGTGCAGGTGCATATTGCCTGTGCGACGCAGGCCCATCTCGACTATGCCCGGCATCTCTCTTCCTTCTATCCGGAAGCCACCGCGCGCTTCGAGCTGCTGCATCTTCCCGAAAGAATAAGACGGTCCGTCGAGCGTCACGGGCATACGGTTTTCTCTAAATTCGCCTGCCTTTTCTTTAACAACAATTATTTCTCTTCATTTCAGGGGGTTGTTGTTCCCGAGCGCACCACGCTCTTCCTGCGCAAGCTTGGAATCAGCGCACCGCGCATGATCTGGACCCGCCATGGCGCCGGAGACCGTGCCATCGGCTTCGCCCGTGATGTCAGACTTTTTGATTATGTGCTGATGGCCGGGAAAAAGGTGGAAGAACGCCTGCTGGCCGACGGATCGATCCGGCCCGGACACTATAAGACAGGGATCTACGCCAAGTTCGACATGGTCCGGCGCATGCAGCCTGCACGTCCGAAACTGTTCGATAATGACCGGCCGACCGTGCTGTACAACCCGCATTTCAGCCGGTCTCTGTCGTCATGGCCGAAATTCGGTCTTAATATTCTGACACATTTCGCGCGACAGGACCGCTATAATCTGGTATTCGCGCCGCATTACAGGTTGTTCGACACGCGTCGCAGCGAGGTTGAGCAGCTTCGCCGGGCCTTCGGCAACCTGCCCCACATCCATATAGATCCGGGCAGCCCGAAGAGCCTGGACATGACTTATACCATGGGTGCAGACCTGTACCTCGGAGATGTCAGTTCCCAGGTGGCTGAATTTCTGGTCAGGCCTCGTCCGTGTCTGTTCCTCGATGCCCACGATGCGGCATGGGAAACAAGTCCGGATTACCGTTTCTGGTCTCTGGGCGAGGTCCTTAACACATCTGACGACATCACCGATGCCGTTGGGCGTGCGTTTGAAACCCATGCCGGTTTTGCAGACCGGCAGAAGAATTACATACGCGACACCTTCGATCTGACGGGAGATGAGCCGACAGCTCCTGTCGGAGCGGATGCCGTAGTCGATTACCTGAGAATGGCTTGCTGATGAACGTGGTTGCCCGGGTGTTCCCTCAGACTTCCCAGACCGTTGCTCCGGACGCAGAGACTCCGGACACCGCTCCCATACGCTGCGATCAGTCCATGATTGCACGGCGTCTCGGTGATTTCCCGACCTTCACCGCCGCCCTGGACTACGCGGCCGGCGGAGAATCCGGATACAACATCTATTCCGGGCGCGGGGATCTGCTTGAGGCCCTGAGCTATGCACGCCTGCGCAGGGAAGCCCGGGAGACAGCCCAGCGCCTGCTCGGACTCGGCATGAAACCCGGCGAGCGCGTCGGGATTGTCGCGGATAGCGACGGGGACTTCGCCCGCATCTTCTTCGGATGCCAGTATGCCGGTCTCGTCGCCGTGCCGATGCCTCTGCCCGTCGCCTTCGGCGGGCGCGAGGCCTATATCGCAACGCTCCACGGGATGATCAGCAGTGCGGAAATGTCCGCCGTCGTCATTCCGGATCTGATCGGAAGCTGGACCGGTGAAATCGCCGAACCATTCAGCCTGGTCTTCGCAGGCGCACCGGCTGATCTGCTCTCCTGCCCGCTCACCCCGTGCAGCCTGCCCGAAATCAGCCCTGACGCCCTGTCCTATCTCCAGTTCTCATCGGGCAGCACGCGATTCCCCAAGGGGATCTGCGTTACTCACCGCTCGGGAATGGCCAATGCCCGGTCCATCTGCCGGGACGGTCTGCAGGTCCGTGAGACCGGAGACCACTGTGTCTCCTGGCTGCCGCTTTATCATGACATGGGCCTCGTCGGGTTCTTCCTTACGCCCATGGCCTGCCAGCTGACCGTGGATCTGCTGCCGACCCGCGAATTCGCCCGCCGCCCGCATGTGTGGCTGGATCTGATTTCCCGTAATAAGGGCACGCTGTCCTACAGCCCGTCTTTCGGATTCGAACTCTGCGCCAAACGCCCCGTCGCGGAAGGTCTGGACCTGTCGTCCTGGCGCGCTGCCGGAATCGGCGGAGACATGATCCGTCCGCACGTGCTTGAGGAATTTGCCGCGCATTTCGCACAGGCCGGATTCCGGGCTGAAGCCTTTGTTCCGAGCTACGGAATGGCCGAAGCCACGCTCGCGCTGAGCTTTGCTCCGCTTAATACCGGTGTCCGGACCGATACGATCGATCTCCGGCGCCTGGAGTCGGAAGGCATTGCCATCCCCTGCACCGATATCACGGCCCCGCGCCGGACCTTCGTGCTGTGCGGACAGGCGCTGCCCGGCCACGAGATCGAGATTCACGATGCCTCCGGTCGCAGGCTCCCCGAACGGCGGATCGGCACGATCCGTGCGCGCGGCCCGAGTCTGATGAGCGGATACTACAACCTCCCTGAGGAAACGGCGGAAGCCCTAGACAGCAAGGGATGGCTCAACACCGGAGACCTCGGCTATCTGCTCGACGGACAGGTCGTGGTCACGGGCCGTGCCAAGGATCTCATCATCATCAACGGCCGTAATATCTGGCCGCAGGATCTCGAATGGTGCGCGGAACAGGATATCCCTGGTCTCCGCTCACGTGATGTGGCTGTTTTTTCCGTGGAAGAAGGCGGTCATGAGCGGGTTGTTGCCCTGGTGCAGTGCCGCCTGACCGATACGGAACGCCGCGAGAAACTGCGCGAGAGTATTTCAGGCATCTTCCGGCGGATGCATGGCGTCGATGCGGAAATCGTGCTGGTGCCGCCGCACTCCCTGCCTCAGACTTCCTCGGGAAAACTCACCCGGGCACGGGCGAGGGCCATGTTCCTCGCCGGCGCATTCCGCTCGGAACCGCCGGCAGAATCTGCCGCCTGAGCAAAAATTAACTCCCCCTGACCCCCGTCGGGGGTGCCTTTCTGTCGGGAGTCCGGTATCAGGACGATTCTGATTTCTGTCCGGACCGGTCTCACCCCCGCGGGGATGCAGGCACCCGGCGTGCGGAGAACCATACGACCATGCAGACTGCCGACGAAGTTTCCGCCGTCATCCTCGAGAAGCTGCTCGCCAACCCGAAAGTTCCCCGCGACATCACCGGCTCCAGCCGGATCGTGGAAGATCTGGCGTTCGACTCCCTGGCGGTCATGAACTTCGTGATGGACATCGAAGATACATTCGACGTGTCCGTGCCGCTCGACCGGCTTGCAGACGTCCGGACCGTGGACGATCTGGCAAATGCCGTCATCGCGCTGAAATCCGGAGCATAAGCCTTTTCCATGACCCTGCTCGAGAAATTCAATGGTACCGGAGCCCGGCTTCAGGCGCTGACAGCCGGGGGCGGTCGCAATCCCTTCGATGTTGTCATCGAACGCCCCCTGTCCTCCACCGTCGGACTGATCGAAGGCCGGGAAACCCTGCTTTTCGGAACAAACAACTATCTCGGGCTGAGCCAGTCTCCGAAAGCTGTCGAAGCTGCCGCGAAGGCCGTGCGCGAGTTCGGAGTCGGTACCACCGGCTCCCGCATCGCCAACGGAACGCAGAGTCTGCATCGCCACCTCGAAACACGCATCGCGGATTATTTCGGGCAGCGCGACTGCATGGTGTTCTCCACCGGATACCAGGCCAATCTCGGCATTATCTCCACCATTGCCGGCAAGGATGACTATCTGCTGCTGGATGCGGACAGCCACGCCAGCATCTACGACGCGGCAAAGCTCGGCTACGCCCAGGTTATCCGCTTCCGCCATAACGATCCCGACGATCTGCACAAACGCCTCCGTCGCCTGGAAGGACAGCCCGGCGGGCGGCTGATCGTGGCGGAAGGCATCTACTCCATGACGGGGAATGTCGCCCCCATGAAGGAATTCGCTGCCATCCGGCGTGAAACCGGCGCGATGCTCCTGGTGGACGAAGCCCATTCCTTCGGCGTGCTCGGCCCGACCGGAAAAGGTGCGGCCGAAGAGGCGGGTGTTCTGGAGGACATGGATTTTGTCCTCGGAACCTTCTCCAAAAGCTTCGGAACCGTCGGCGGATACTGCGTCTCCAATCACCCGGAGCTGGACCTGATCCGGCTTCAGTGCCGCCCCTATATGTTCACGGCCTCCCTGCCGCCGGATGTTATTGCCGCAACTCTTGCCAATCTTGAGGAAATCGCGACACGGCCGGAGCTGCGCGCTCAGCTGATGGATAACGCCCGGCAGTTCCACAGCGGACTGACGCAGGCCGGTTTCAGAACCAGCCGCCATGTCAGCCCGGTCGTTGCCGTCACCCTGGAAGAAACGCCCGAGGCGGTCGCGCTGTGGAATCGTCTGCTCGAACTTGGCGTCTACGTCAATCTGAGTCTGCCGCCCGCAACACCCGACAATCATCCGCTGCTGCGCTGCTCGGTCATGGCCACACACACGCCCGAACAGATCAGCCGGGCCGTGGATATCTTCACCAGAGCCGCGCGCGAGTGCGGTCTGCTTCTCGCAGCCGCCTGATCACCAAACCCGGACAGATCTGAGGACACAGGACACGGGAGGGGATATAGCCTCTCCGTGCCCTGACCGGTCAGGCGACCGGACGCGCCTCGGTCGCACGCCGGACTGTCTCAGCCAGAGCATCGCGCCGGAACGGCTTGGGCAGAAGCTGCGCGTATTCAGGCGCATCCGCAGGGCGGCTCCCGTCTCCGGACACAAACTCACCGGACATGCAGACAACTCCGAGCCGGGGGAACCGCTCACGCAGAACCCGTGCGAGCTGAAAGCCGTTCAGTGCACCCGGAATCTGGACATCCGTCACGAGAATATCGGGCACCTGCCCCGGAGCGGATACGAGATCCAGAGCAGCATCCCCGTCGCCCGCCTCTGTCACGGCGTAGCCGGACATACCGAGAATCGTAACGACGATATCCCGAATCGCCGGATCATCCTCTACGACAAGGACGCGTAACGGCGCATCTTCAGCCTGAACCGTATTTTCCTCCGGGGCCGGAGGTATTTCCACCTCCCCGGATTCGCCCGCTGAAGGCAGCCACAGAGACACGCGCGTTCCACGCCCCGGAGCGGAAATCACGGCCACACGCCCGCCGGACTGACGTGCGAACGTCACAACCATCGACATGCCAAGGCCGGTTCCTCGCCCGTCATCCCCCTTGGTAGTGAAAAACGGCTGGAACAGTCTGTCCATCACCTGACGCGTCATTCCGCTTCCGGAATCCGTCACATCGATCCTGACCCAGGCCCCGGCCTGAATCGGTGTCGGGTCTGAAAGCACCCGCATGACCCGCCCGTCCTCAACCGGCAGCACCATCAGATCCGTGTCTGTCAGGAACGTGTTGTTATAGGCGCAGATCCGGATCGTCCCGCCCTCAGGCATCGCATCGCGGGCATTGATCGCCAGATTGAGAATCGCACTCTCAAGCTGTGCCGCATTCACGCTCACAGGCCAGACGCGCTTCGAATTATCGCACTCCACGCGCATCCGTGTGCCAATCACACGGGCCAGCAGCCCGCGCATCAGAACCAGAACATCACTGACCGACACAACCTCGCGTGAGGGCGTCTCGCGCCGCATGAAAGAGAGAATCTGCCCCGTCAGGGCCTCAGCCCCGCGCGCCGCATGTGCTGCGGCGTCCAGACTTTCCTGCCGCCGGTCGGCCATATCATTGGTCACGCAATCCGAAGCCAGATCCAGATTCCCCAGAATGATCGTCAGGAGATTCTTGAAATCATGTGCGATTCCCGCCGTAAGCTGGCCGACGGCACGGAGCTTCTGTGCCTCTCCCAGAGCGCGCTCACTGCGAAGCCGCATCGAGATATCGCTGACCGTAATGATGAAGCCACGCCGATCCACATCGGAAACAGGTGCATCCGGGGCCTCAAACGGCGTGCAGGTCAGCTCGAGATCCGCACCGTTGATTCCCTTGCACTCAACCGAGACCGGCGCGCTGCTTCCGCCTTCGCGCTGCAGCCGCTCGCTGATCCGCGAGAAGGACTCCAGCACCGGAAGTCCGCTTCGCCCCAGATGGTCCGAAAGCTCGGAATAGCTCAGATCCTGCGTCATGGTCTCCGGCGTCAGACCCAGGATATCCCCGAAACGATCATTGTGATGCCGGAGCCGCCCGTCCGTCGTAAAAACCGCCACACCGACCGGCAGGCTGTCCAGAACCGCACGAAGCTGCAGCGCAAGGTGGCTGCTGCCCGCTTCCGCACGCGCCGCGGCAAGAGAGGCGCGATCCAGAAGCCATCCGGCAGCCCCCATGATCAGAACACCGATCACGATCCCGATGATATCCAGACGCTTCTGCCAGTCCGTGTTCCGCAGAAGATCCGCAAGCCGCCCGGCACGCCCGGCATTATCCGCACGGGTCAGGGTGGCGAGAGTTGTGCTCAGGGCGGCCAGAACCCGATCCGTGTCCGCACGCTCAAGCGCCGCCTCCGGCGCACCGTGCCATGACGTGATTTCCTTGAGAGACGTCAGGACATGCTGCAGGCTCTCAGGACGATTCTGTCCCAGGCGCTCCTGAATATCCTCGAAAACCGTATAATCCCGGCTCAGAGTCGCAAGGCTGAGGATTCCGGATGAAAAGCAGCTCTGCTGTTCCGCCTCATGCGTCGCACGCCAGGCATAATAACAGATACGGGAGTCGCTGACGTCTTTCTGCATCTGCCGGAGATACTGCTCGGACCAGGCGCTCTTGCTGTCCAGCCTTCCATGTCTGGCCATCTCGTTGCCAAGCTGCATGGCAAGGGTGCCGAACGTAATGATCAGCAGGGCGGCACCGGCAAGAGCCAGCAGCTGCGCCCCGCGGGCAGGATGTTGCGCCATGAAGGCTCCGGAACAGTCTTACGGACAGGAAAATGCGACAGGACACCATTTGACGCGGTGTGCGAATCCGTCAAGCCGCTGTTTCCGACCGGCTCCCTCGCCCTCCTGTCGCGGCTGCATCGCTCGGCAGCCGGATCTCACGGCCCGGACTTCGCGGCGGCAGCCGGCCGGAACCGTGCCGCGATCAGCATCCCTGCCGCACCCGCGAGCATCCCGGCTGCCATGGGCAGGGACGTCCCGCCCGGAAGACTGCCGACCACGGTACCCGCAATCGCTCCCATTACATATTGCAGCGTCCCTGAGAGCGCCGAAGCTGCACCGGCCAGATGCGGAAAATCCGACAAAGCCCCCATCGTCGCATTGGGATAGATCAGGCCCGTCGCACCCAGCGCCACAATCATCGCAACAATCGTCAGAAATGCCTGGAATTCAGCCTTCGGATGGCCCGGCTGCCCGGGGAACAGGGAATCCCAGACCGAAATCCCCATCAGGACCATACAGCCCACCAGAGCCACATAGACGGAGAGCGTCAGAACCCGCCCCGGATCGACCCGGGTCACGAGGCTCCCGTTCCAGCGCGAGGCCCCGATCATGAACACGGCAAACACACCGAACAGCATCGAGAACTGGAACGGCGTGAATCCGAAATCAAGAATGAAAACCGGAGAGGCCGCCGTCAGATAGCTGAACGACATGAAAGTAGAAAAACTGCCCGTCATGGCATGAGACAGAAACATCCGGTTGAGCAGCAGAAGCTTGTAGCGCTCCGCAAAAACCCAGGGAGACAGGCGATAGCGCCGTCCCCGCGGCAGGGTCTCCGGCAGGAACCGCAGAACCAGAAGCGCACAGACCAGACCATACACCGCAGACGCCCAGAAAATCACACGCCACGACACGAGGGTCACGACAAGCCCCCCGAGCATCGGCGCCAGAACCGGAACGACACCCATCACGACGACAAGACGCGACATCATCCGCGCCCCGGCCGTCCGGTCCGGGACCATATCGCGCACGCAGGCCGTCGGAACCACCAGACTGGCAGACGCTCCTATCGACGCGACGAACCGGGCGATCGAAAACGTCGTGATATCCGGTGCCCAGGCGCAGACAGCCGACGCCACGGCAAACAGCAGATTGCCCGCAATCATCGGACGCCGCCGCCCCAGAGCATCCGACAGCGGCCCCACCGTCAGCTGCCCGATCGCCAGCCCCGCAAACCAGACAGACAGCGTCATCTGCACAGATCCGAGGGACGTGTGCAGGGATCGCATCATCGCCGGAAAAGCCGGAAGATAGATGTCCGTGGAAATCGGACCGACAGCCGTCAGAACGCCCAGCAGAACAGGCATCCACCACGCAATCCGCGAGGGTGGCACATAGCTCCGCCCGCTTCCCGACGGCAATTTTCCCGAAGGACCGGTCATCACAACCCCATGAAAGGAAATTCAGATCTGCGGCACGCTGCCGGAGAAAGGCGCAAAGGCAGCACTCCGGCACCGCACATCCCGACACGAAGACAGAAAGGCGCCAGGAAGATGAAAAGAGGATTTACGCCTCGCTCCCGCGCTCGGCGGCTGACAGCCGCCTGAACAGAACGATCCCCAGAATACCGGAGACCGCAAAGAGAAAAATACCAAGAACCGCAGGCAGCCATGCACCAAGAGCGCTCCCGGCCTGCAGACCGCCGCCGATCAGAACGAAAACGAGGGTCTGAGGCAGACTGCCGATCAGAGATCCCGCCAGAAACGGCAGAAACGGCATGGACGTCGCCCCGGACAGCAGGGAAATCAGCAGCGCCGATCCCACCGGCAGAAGGCGACAGGTCAGAACCGCCAGAAACGGCTCACGTGTGAGAACACGGTCCAGCCAGGCCAGACGCCCGCCTTCCGCAAGGCCCCGGCGGACCCCTCCGCGCGCCGCGAAAAACCCTGTGCAGGCTCCCGCCAGCGTCGCGACTGTTGCCGCCAGACACCCCCACCAGGGACCGAACGCGGTTCCGGCCGCAAAACACATGACCTGACGCGGAAGGCCAAAGGCGCACCACAGACCGCCCAGAAGGCAGAACAGAGCAGGTCCGGACACTCCGGAGCGGAACATCTCGACACGATCCAGGATATGCGACAGCGCACCGCTTTCGCGGACTGCCAGAACAGCCGCCAGCATCAGCCCCATCATCAGAAGCGGACGCCGGAACGCCGAAAACCCCGAATCCTGCCCGACACGCAGATCCGTCATACACCCCGTCCGTAAATACCTGCTCTCCCGCGCAAACTCACCGGCCCAGTCATGCACGCAGAGATGGCGTTATTATGACAGATCCCATACCACCGCACGGAACAATGGGTTAATAATCCGCCATGTTCAGCACCGATCCCATGACGCCCCGAAACCGCCGCCTGGTCTCGGCCTGGCTGTTCCTCATCTGCCTCATGCTGCTCGGCATGATCGCGCTCGGAGGCGCGACACGCCTTACCGGCTCGGGCCTGTCCATCATGGACTGGAGACCCGTCACGGGCATCATCCCTCCCCTGTCCGAAGCCGAATGGGAACGCCAGTTCGAGCTTTATAAGGGCATTCCCCAGTACCACATCCTTCACCAGGGCTTCGGTCTTGCCGGGTTCAAGCAGATTTTCTGGCTGGAATGGATCCACCGCTTCTGGGGGCGGCTGATGGGGATGGTGCTCCTCATCCCGCTGATCTTCCTCGTCATACGCGGCATGATCACGCGCAGCCTCACGCTCCGTCTGCTGCTCTTTTTCATCCTTGGCGGACTTCAGGGCGGAATCGGCTGGTTCATGGTCCATTCCGGATTCCGTGAAAACAGCACCGCCGTCGAACCCGTCCGCCTGGTTCTGCACCTGAGCGCCGCACTCATTCTCTATGTCGCGATCCTCTGGACCGCGCTGTCCGTCCGCTGGCCCGAACCGCCCGCGACTGAAGACCTTCCGGCTGCCCGCAGGACCCGCATGATGGTCATGGCCACACTCGGCCTGATCTCAGTCACCATCATCGCCGGAGGCTTTACCGCCGGAACCCACGCAGGATTCGCGTACAACACATTCCCGCTGATGGACGGACATCTCATCCCGGGACACTACGCAAAACTCTCTCCGCTGTGGCTCAACTGGTTCGAAAATATTCCGGCCATCCAGTTCAATCACCGCCTGCTTGCCACCCTCACCGCGCTGACCATCGCCGCAACCGTCATCACCGGTCTACGCAGCAGGCCCGCGCCCCTGACCCGTGTCGCCCTCACGCTTCTCGGATGGGCCGTGCTGATCCAGTATGCCCTGGGCGTGACGACTCTCCTCCTTGTCGTTCCCGTCTGGGCCGGCGCCGTCCATCAGACCTTTGCCGCCATCCTCCTCGGCCTGGGTCTCTTCACTCTCCACACACTGCGCGGCGCAAAAGCAGGATGCCGGTGAGTCAGCCCCCGCCGCCAGTGCAGCAGACCGCGCCGCCCGCAACCGGGACTGCGCCGGATACGGCAGCGGCGCCTGCGGACGGACCATTCCGGGCCATCGTCGGCAGAATTCTGCCTCTTATCAGCCCGGGCATTATCGCCGCCGTCCCGGGCCTCGCCATTCTGTTTTACTATCAGATCCATATCGGCAATCTGCCGGACTTCATCAGCCAGCCGGGTCTCCTGCTGATCTCACTCTTCGTCAGCCTGACAACCACACTGCTGTGCATCACGGGCCTGCTGTGCGGGGCTGTCGCCTCATTATGGATCTATGCCCCGCTGGTTTTTCTCGTCCGCGCATATAAAAAGCTGCATGACCCGACCGTAACGCCTCCTGTCCCGTCGTTCCGCCTCCTCACGCGAACGGGGCAGATCCTCATCTTTGTGGCCTGCGGACTCGGAATCCTTATCGGGATCAGCATTCTCGTCACTTGGCTGTTCGCAGTTCCGCTGCCCTCGCTGGCGTGGCTGCTCCCGACCGGACTGTTATCTCCTCTCTTCACCTGGGCCGGAAATATCTTCCACTCCAGATTCATAAGGCTTCTGCTTGCCGGTATTATAAGCAGCCTGATCGGTACATGGCTCTGGTCTGCCCGCAGAACAGCTCCTCCGAATGCCGGTCAGGGTCCGCACACTCCATGGACCCTCCTGAACTGCCCGCCCGCCACGGCAGGAGAGTGGCGTCTATATGGCTGCATGACGGGATCGCTCATCCTGTTCCTTGCTCTCGCCGCCCGACTCGTCCTGGAATTTTCCGACGAACAGAAGACCCTTTACTGGACAGCACTGATCAGCTGTGCAGCTGCCATCATCCTGCCTGTCCTCCTGTGGCGCGGATGCCGCGCTATCCCGACGAATACTGTGGAAGAGACATTCCATATCTTCCCGAAAGACGTCTGGTCTGCCGGTATGCTTGTTTTTGCATCCGTTCTCGTCTCCCTCAGCCTGATCCTCATCGCAGGTACGAATTTCACCGATACCGGCCTCATCCACCTGATACTCTTTTTCCTCGCAGCCGGTTTTCTCCTGGTTATCGCTATCAACAGGATTCCCCGGGACAGGCTGAAAGCGATCTCTCCCCTTCTTCTTCTGCTGCTACCCCTGCTGTTCCTGTTTCCCGGGTCGATCTCCACTCTAGCAGCCTGTCGGGTTGGGGTACTCTGTGAAGTGGTGATGTTGTAAGGTGGTGAGATGAGCAGCTTCATCCCG
>NZ_JAJJND010000007.1 GCF_029759835.1 Acetobacter sp. AN02 | reverse complement strand
AAACAGTCAGCACAGGGCGACAGAAAGTACAACCCTCACGGCACATGCTCAGTGCTTAACTGACGACACGCCGTAAGAACGAAAAGGAAAATTTTTAACTCCTTCACAGGATCAGCACTGTTCCTGCTATCCCTCCTGTACATCGCCCTGGTCGTTTCTTTATATCTCTTCTGATCTGCCGCCGGAACAAACCGGACCGGACCGGCAGAACGCCGGACCAGCCCCTCTCTCTCAGATCATCTCAAGCGGAACGCGCCGGGACGGCGGCGGAAACGCCTTATCCAGAACAGCAAGATCATCATCCGAAAGACGGATCTCCACAGCCGCCGCATTCTGGCGCAGATGCGCCCCGGAAGACGCCTTGGGAATGGCAATCACACCAGGCCGACGCAGAACCCAGGCCAGCGCGATCTGAGCCGGCGTCGCATCCCCCGAAGACGTTTTATGACGCTTCGCCACAGTCGCCAGGGCCTCATGCCGCAGCAGATCACCCCCCTGCCCGATCGGCGAATACGCCATCGTCACAACCTGATTCTCCCGGTCCCGGTCCAGCAGGTCGAACTCGACCCCGCGATGCTCAAGACTGTAGAGAATCTGATTGGCAACACACTGATCCCCGCCCGCAGCACGCTCCAGTTCCGTCATGTCGCTGACATCGAAATTCGACACGCCCCACCGGCCGATCAGCCCTTCATCACGCAGCGTCTCAAACGCCTCAACCGTCTCGGAAAGCGGAACCGAACCGCGCCAGTGCAGCAGATACAGATCAATATGATCCGTCCCCAGACGACGCAGGGAGTCACGACACGCCCGCGCCACACCCTTGCGCGACGCATTGGACGGCAGAACCTTCGTCACAAGGAAAATCCGGTCCCGAAGCCCCGCAATCGCCTCCCCGACCAGACTCTCAGACCGGCCATTGCCATACATCTCAGCCGTATCAATCACACGCAGACCAAGCTCAATACCCGCCCTGAGGCTCGCAACCTCCTCAGCACGCCGGGCAGCACTGTCGCCCATATTCCACGTACCCATGCCCAGCGCAGGCACCTTGTCACCGTTTCTGAACGTCACATCTGCAGACATGATGAATCCTCCTGACATAAACAGCGCAACGACAGGAAAAACGTTCCATCACGGAAATCGTCCCGAAACCTCCGCCCCGACCGCATCCGCCCCGGAACACTCCCGGAAAGCCCCCCGCAGACCATCCGCATTTCCTTGAAAATAAACACTATTTCATGCCAGAAAAAAAACCGGAACACATAAAACGGCCCGCCCGCACACAGGGCAACGCCAATCCGGGAACAGATATGGACTACCGCATACAGGAAGCAGATTTCAGCCTCCCCGAAGGCAGCCTGGACCAGAGCCTGAACGTCCTGACCCTCATGCCGGAAAACGCCTCCCCCTTCAGCCTCACTATCTCAAGAAAACCGGCAACCCCGGGTCAGAATCTGGCAGAACACGTCGTCGCGAATATCATGACCGCAGAAGACCAGGACGACGGCTTCGATCTGCTGTGGAAACGTACGGTCGAACTGGACAGCCACCCGGCCATCATCCTCGCCACACGTATCGGCAACCACAGCCAACCCGTCAGCCTGCGCCGGATCTGCGTCCTGCACGGCCCCGTATTCCTGACCATCACCGCAAGCGTTCAGGGCGATTTCGCATCCCCGCAACTCGACGCGCTGAACAGCTTCAGACGCAGCTTCCGCTTCACAAAACGCCCCGCACCCGCCCCTCAACCCGAATCCAACCCGCAGACAGGCCAGTAAGCGGCAACCCGCAAACAAACCCGAACAACCGCCGCCATCCGCGCTATGATCCCCCCATGACAGCCCGAAGCACACCCCCCCTCATAGGCCTGACCCTCGATCATGAACCCGGGGGCGAAGGCCGGTACTCCCGCTTCCCCTGGCTGGCCATAAGAGAGAACTACCTCTCCGCCATCGAACGCGCCGGAGGCCTCGCCGCCGCCATCTCGCCTGCCCCGGACCTGGCACCCGCCCTGCTCTCAAGACTGGACGGGCTGATCGTCACGGGCGGCGCCTTCGACGTGGACCCCGCCCTCTACGGAGACCAGGACCGGCACGCCTCCGTCAGCCTCAAACCCGGCCGCACCGCCAGCGAACTCGCCCTGCTGCAGGGCGCGCTCGCATGCGGGATGCCGGTCCTCGGTATCTGCGGCGGCATGCAGCTCTTGGCCGTCGCTCTGGGCGGACGCCTGATCCAGCACATCCCCGACGAAATTCCCGACGTGCTTGCCCATGAACAGCCAGGCCCGCGCGATCAGCCCGGACACACCATCCGGCTCCTCCCCGGAACCCGCCTCGCTGCCCTCACCGGCAGCACGGTCATGCAGGTCAACTCATCCCACCACCAGGCCGTAAAATCCCCCGGATCCGCCCGCATCTCCGCCATCGCCCCCGACGGCGTGATTGAAGCGATCGAAACGGACGAAAAAACATCAGAAAATAACGATTTTTACCCGGGTAAATTCTGCATGGGCGTGCAATGGCATCCGGAATTCGCTATCGATCCGGGCGACGAGAAACTCTTCCAGGCATTCGTGGCAGCCGCGTCGGACTACGCCGCACAGAAGGAGATACCCCGGTGAACAAGCCCGCGCATGAACCGGACGCCACGGACCGGGGCGAACGCATCGCCAAATGGCTGGCCCGCGCAGGGGTCGCCAGCCGCCGCGACGCCGAACAGATGATCGAGGCCGGACGCATCGCCCTCAACGGCCGCAAGGTCACCCACCCGGCCACGTTCGTCACGGAAACGGATGTCGTCGCCGTGGACGGAAAACCGGCAGACAGCCCCGAACGCTCCCGCCTGTGGTGCTATCACAAACCGGTCGGCCGCGTGACAACCCACAAGGACCCGCAGAACCGCCCGACCGTTTTTGAGGCCATGCCCGAGGAGATGCCCCGCGTGATCAGCATCGGGCGGCTCGATATCAACAGTGAGGGACTCCTGCTGCTCACCAATGACGGCGGACTGGCACGTCGTCTGGAGCTGCCCTCCAACGGCTGGCTCCGCCGCTACCGCGTCCGCGTCTTCGGCGTGGTGGACGAATCCCGGCTGAGAGCGCTGGCAAAAGGCAGCGAGTTCGACGGCGTAAGATACGGACCGATCGAGGCCGGGCTGGACTCGGTCAAGGGCGACAACTCCTGGCTGACCGTCTCCCTGCGTGAGGGCAAGAACCGGGAAATCCGTAAGGTGATGATGGGGCTGAACCTTCATGTCAGCCGCCTGATCCGCCTGTCCTACGGCCCGTTCTCCCTGGGCGAGCTGCCCGCCGGCGCGCTGGAGGAAGTGCCCGCGAAGATGATGCGTGCCGTCCTCCCCCGCGATACGGAAGCCGCCTCCCCGAAGCGGAAGCCTGCACCGCGCTCATGAGAATCATCGGCGGTGAACGGCGCGGACGGCTCCTGACCGCGCCGCCGGGACAGACCACACGCCCCACAGCCGACCGCGTGCGCCAGGCCCTGTTCGATATGCTGCTGCACGCCCCCTGGGGCGGAAGGGATCTGCTGGACGGCGTACAGGTGCTCGACGCCTTCGCCGGAACCGGCGCGCTGGGTCTCGAATCCCTGTCCAGAGGTGCGGCTTTCTGCCGGTTTTTTGAAACTGATCGCAGCGCCCTGCACGCCCTGCGCAGCAATATTGCGGATTGCCGGATGGAAGAACGCAGCCGCGTCACCTCCGCCGATGTCACGAAAGCAGCGCGGACCGACACCCCAGCATCACTGATCTTTCTGGATCCGCCCTACAGACGCAACCTCCCGGCCCTCGCACTGACTGCGCTGCACCGGGGCGGATGGATCGCACCGGATGCGCTGATCGTGGCGGAAACAGCCGCCGATGAACCCTGCCCCGTCGATGAGCAGCGCCTGCTGGCCGGACGCCGCCACGGTGCCGCACATCTGTGGATCTGGCGGGAAAACTGACAATGGCGGAAACCCTCACCGCACGGGCAGAGCATGAGGTCGAGATCAGAAAAAGCCGCTTCCTCGCCCGTGCCGCTCCGGTCGGAGACGAGGACGCAGCCAGTGCGTTCATCCGGGAAGTCAGCGATCCGGATGCACGACACAATTGCTGGGCATGGAAAATCGGAGCCCGCTACCGCAGCGATGACGACGGAGAGCCTAGCGGAACCGCAGGCCGCCCGATCCTGCAGATGATCGAAGCCCGTGGGCTCGATCGCGTGGTCGTGGTCGTGACGCGCTGGTTCGGCGGCATCAAGCTCGGCGCGGGCGGACTGGTCCGGGCCTATGGCGGAACGGCAGCCGAATGCCTCCGGCTCGCCCCGCGCATGGAACTGATCCCGCAGACGATCCTGGCATTTCACTGCCCGTTTTCAGATCACGCAATGATGCATGCCCGGCTCGGAGACATGCAGACAGAGATCGTGTCCGAAGATTTCGACGCGACCGGCGCACGGATGAATATACGTGTCCCCGAAGCGGATGCACAGACCATCACTCTGCGGATCACGGATCTGACACGGGGCCACGCACAGCCACGCCAGCCGGAAACCCAGCAGGAAAGCAACATACGGCCATGATATCTGCGGCAATACGTGCGGGCGAATACCATACGAAAGGGGATGCCATGCAAAAGGAAAGACTTCTTTCCACCCGCGGCTCATGGCAAAGTCGCGCCGTCCATGGACCGGAGAGAAAGACCAGGCTGATGAACGGAACCGATCGCAGACGCACGCTCTTCCTGTGCGCAGCCGTGCTGTCCCTCTCCGGGCTTGCAGCCTGCGCGCCGGAAATGGGACGACGCATTACCGACACGGACATCTCATGTCTTCGCGCGCAGACAGGCAGCTCCGTCGGGCTGAGCTTCCCCCTCGCCGCAAATATGTGCCAGCGCACCACCGCCCATAACTACATGTTCGGCGAGCAGAACGCGAAGCCCATCCCGCTGGACCTCAAAGGCGCACCGGACCTGCAGAAACAGGCCGATGAATACGGCTACAGCTACACCCGCTGAGCCGACTCAGGTCTCAAGCTCGGTGTCCCAGTACAGATAGTCACGCCAGCTTTCATGCAGGTGATTGGGCGGAAAGGCCCGGCCGTTCTCCTGCAGCAGACGGCTGGACGGCTGCGAGGGTTTTCGCCGCGGAAACATGCGGATCTCGTGAGGCAGACGCGATCCCTTGAGCAGGTTGCATGAACTGCACGCCGTGACGATATTTTCCCAGGTCGTCCGCCCGCCCCGGCTGCGCGGAACCACATGATCAAACGTCAGATCCTGCGCCGGAAGCCGGTCATCGCAGTACTGACAGGAAAAATTATCACGAAGGAACAGATTGAACCGCGTGAAGGCCGGTTTCCGCGCGGCAGGAACATATTCCTTCAGGGCAATCACGCTCGGAAGCCTGATGGAACAGCTCGGTGAGCGGACCTCGTGGTCATACTCACTCAGCACGGACACCCGGTCGAGACAGACAGCACGGACGCTGTCCTGCCAGGACCACAGAGAGAGCGGAAAATAGGACAGAGGCCGGAAATCGGCATTCAGGACGAGAGCCGGATAATGCGGAACAGCCTGATGAGTGCAGACAGCGGTCAAGGCGCTTTCCTTCCCTGAAGGACGCGACGACCGGACCTGGCGTCATCTTAACTCTTTGAACCTGAACGCCGTGCGGATCGTGCGCCTGTCGAGAGTGGTTTTGCGAACTATAAGCCCTGTTCACGCCAGGTGACAAGAAGACCTGGCCGGAGCCGCACGGTCTCCGGCCTCATCGCCATCTGAAATTTTTATGAAAAGACCGTCAGTGTCCACTCCGCTTCCCCCTGAACCGGCGGAACCGCCGTCAGCGGTACGGCATTGGGCAGACGGACATTGGGCACAAGCCCCATAGCAGACCGTATGGCACGAAACAGCGCCCCGTGCGCCACGATCAGAACGGTCCCCTCCCCCTGCGTGGCCCGGTTGACAGCAGCCACGGCCCGGGCACGAAGCTCCGCGAAATTCTCAGCTCCCGGCGGCGTGAATGTCCCGGCAACCCAGTCATCATACCAGTCCCCCATCGGCTGGCCTTCCTGCTCACCGAAACAGACCTCCTCCAGATCTTTATCCGTCGTAATGACAGGAGCCCTGCCATCCGTCTGCAGGTAAGACGCTGCGATTTCAGCCGTCCGCAGGGCCCTGCTCAGCGGAGAGGACACGATCCGCGCCACAGGCAGCACACCCGGAGACTCTTTGTGCAGAACGCTTCCGGCTGCATGGGCCTGGGCAATACCGGTTTCATTCAGCGGAATATCCGTGCGCCCCTGGGACAGCCCCTGCCTGTTCCAGGCCGTTTCTCCGTGACGAAGATACCAGAAACTCTTTCTGTCCAGCAAAACGCCGCTCCTTCCCCTTCATTACAGCGGGGCAGATACCCCTTCAGCAGGACGCAGCATAAACCTGGTCAGGGCTGATGTGCCACACCCCCCTCAGGTAAGGCATGATCCGACCCGACACGGCCATGACGTTTCGCGGCTCTCTCACCCGTACCGGCCCCGATCCCCAGGATCGTATCATGCAGCCGGTCCAGCACATCATGCATGCTGTCATGAAGCAGATGACCGTCCCGACCGACCACTGTCACGGTTGCCGTCATACCCGCCGAAAGCTGTACACCCGGCGGAATGTCATCAATCTGCACGCGCACGGGAATACGCTGGGCCAGCCTCACCCAAGTGTAGACCGGATCGACATCCGGCAGACCCTGCACGCTGTTCTGCGCATTAGCCGTGGCAATACCGCGCGTGATGCTCAGCACATGCCCGCTGATCGGCGTCCTGTATCCCATCAGGTCAAGACGCACCCGGTCCCCCACGCGGATCGACGCAACCTTCGTCTCCTCGAAATACCCGTCCACCCACCAGGACGTGCTGTCCAGCACCGTGATGTTGGTCTGCCCGGCTGTCGCGAAATCACCGATCCGCATCGTCAGATTATTGACGTAACCCGTCACGGAACTGCGGACATGCGTCCGTTCCAGGTTGATCTTCGCCTGAGCCAGCCGTGCCACGGCCTCCGCATAAAGCGCCTGCGCCACCTCTGCCGAAGCCGCAAAGACCTGCTTTTCCTCCTGAGAGGCCGCAGCCTCGCTCAGCTGCGCGCGCCTGGTATTCTGCGAAAGCTTGATATCAAGCTCCGCCTTTCGCTGCCCGACCAGAGCCTGCGCCGTCGCGATCGCAAGCTGAAAATCATAGGGATCGATATCGTACAGAACATCACCCGCACGGACGAACTGATTATCCCTCACATGAATCCCGACAATCGGGCCCGAGATACGCGGAGCGATATTCGCCACCTGCACGCGCACCTGCCCGTTCCGCGTCCACGGCGCGGCAGTGTAGTAATCCCACAGGACAAACACGACGATCGCCGCAATCCCGAGGATCACCAGCGTAATCGTGATCTGAATCGTGCGACGCAGTTTCTCAAACACGAAAGGAACCCTTTTTCCGCAGACGGCGCATATCAGAGAACGGCAAGAAACACTCCTGTCAGGATCAAGAAAATACCGAATTCAGCAAGCGGCATATTCCATACGAATCTGGACAGCCCGATCCTGGCAAACAGAGGACGGAGTATCAGCAGCACCGTAAAGGCCAGAAGAACATGAACGGCAAAACCGGAAACCAGCAGTCCCCCGACATCGTAGACCAGCTTCATCTCACCCACCATCGCGTCGCCCGGAACCAGTCCGTCTCCTCCGGAATGATCCGGTAGTGCCGCAGCGCGGACGCATTCGACTCCAGCAGCAGAACTGCCGCGCACATTCCTGAAACGGCCCTCAGAGCCGTCGTCATCTGCCCGCGGGGAAGAGGCCCCGAAGCCCGCAGAAAATCCTCAGCTGTCCTACGCAGACGCGCCGCAGGACAGTGCGGATCGCTGATCAGCAGAGCGGCACGGGCCTCCCGCGCAGCCTCACCCAGTCCCGGAATGGCTGCCGCACGATCCAGATGCCTCCGGGCACGGGCCAGAGCTCCGTTCAGAGCCGCAAATGCAACGAAGCGCTCCAGAACACGAGTCCGGGATTTCGTCTCAGGCAGATAGCTGCTCCAGTTCATGAAATGCCCCGCCCGATCATAGCTTCTGGAAATAAGCCAGGACGCCGCCTGATGTCCGCCCTCGCGCATCTGCGCCTTCAGCTCCAGAGCAATTCCCATCGCAACACGCATCCGGCGTGCTCTGGCCTTCGGCGGAAGCAGCAGGACAAGGGAGATGAAGATCATCACGCCGGAAAAAATATACTGCATGTTCCGGTCCACGAATGAGACCGGATCATAGGTTTCCGTATTGCTGACCCCCATCGTCGCGAAATAGAACACGCCGAAAATAAACCCGGCACTCTTCGTCTTCGCGTTCATCATCAGAATACAGCTGAGGAAAACCGGGAAGATCGTCACCAGAGCAAGCCACTCCACTCCTTCCCCCAGCGGATAGAGATAATACCGGAAAATCCCGCCGATGATGACCGACATCACCGTCCCGATCACATTCCCCGCGCCGAAACCGATCACGTCATAGGTTGTCGCCGCAAGGGTCAGGATCACGCAGAGCTGGGAAAGCGCCATAAAGCTTTCGGGAATACCGGACCAGATACAGAGCCATGCCATCATGCTGTAGCCGATCAGCAGCCGCCCCCCGTTCAGCAGCGCCAGAACAACATCCTCATGCACCGCGACAGGAAAAACCGGCGGCGTCACACCCGCCCCGCGCCCTGAGCGCACTGCGGAAATTCCGTCCGAAGTCCAGCGTTCATGCGCAAGAAGCATCATCGCCTGCTCGATAAACCACGCCGATTCCAGAGTAAGCCCGTCACCGGGCGCATCCCGGGCAATGGCCTCCAGCCTGTCCATCGCCGCACGGGAGTCTGCCTCTTCCGCATATCCGGCAAAGACCTCACGCACGGCCTCCACGACGGGTGTCGCCACCAGCCCGCGCTCCAGCGCCCGCGCAACCGATCTGCTGCTCGTCAGAATCTCCAGCATCGACACCATCGCTGACCGCGCACCCGCCAGCCTTATGCGCGCATCCTGCAGCTCGGTCTGGGCATAGGACAGCTCGGTCGTCAGGGCGATGACCGACCGTGAAATCCCCACCGTTGTCGTGGCGTCCGGAGTGGAGCGCCCTGCAAGCGCATTCGCCGCAACCTTATGCACCCGGTCTGCAAGCGCACTGAGCAGCTCCGTCAGCCGTCCCGCCGCCGTCGGAGAGCTGAAAGCAATGCTGAGCGCCGCGGTAACGGCTATTCCAAGCGCGATCGCCGATACACGGTTGATCGTCACGTCAAAGATCCGCGCCGGAGCGTCAATGCCACCGATGGAAATGATCGCCACGGTATATCCCGCCAGCAGCGCGCCATAAGCCCGGAAATCGCGATTGACAGAGCCGACGACGCTACAGCCCGCCAGCCACAGACCGATGGCCCCGAGCAGAACCGACCGGTCCTGGCTGAAAAGAGATGTCAGGAGGATCGCTACAACCGCGCCGACCAGCGTTCCCAGAAGACGATACAGGGATTTCGAAAGAATCTGCCCCCGCAGCGGCTGCGCCAGGATCATCACGGTCACGGCCGCTGTCCCGGGAGAGGAAAACTGCAGCCAGAAAGCCAGGACCAGAGCCAGAATGACAGACAGCCAGATCCGCAGGCAGAACAGAAACCAGCCCGGCGTAAACCAGCCACGTGGCAGCCGCGGTATCCACATCAGGGACTGAACCACGTCCCCCGGCTGCCGCAGGTACTGCCACCAGCCCCCCTGCCGTGCGGCCCCTTTTCCGGCTGCGGAGTCCGCTGCTGACTGCCCGGCAGTTACGGTCACGTCATCCCCTCCGATCTTCCGGCCACAGGACCGGGTCACCCTCCGTTCAGGCTCTAGCTGCCCGGACGGAAAAGAGGGATAACAAAATATGTTTTCCCATGCATGACGGGGAACCGTGTCATGCGGAGATCATACGCGGGATCAGTTCCCGCCCGTCAGCATTTTCTCATAAACCCGATGACGCTTGGACGGCTCAGGCACGATACGCTCAATCAGACCGCGCATGGGCGTGTTGGTCTCAAGCACCCAGCCCAGCTCGATCCGGCGATAGGGCAGCGTCCGGCCGCGCTTCATCAGCTCGGAAATCATCAGCGCCGGCAGCATCGCCCCCAGCGCCGTGCCCGTCACCTCCCTGCTGACCCCCAGAAGAATGACACGGGCCGAGGTGAATTTATGCCGCAGCAGCCTCCAGCCCAGCTTCAGCCAGCCCGCAGGAGACGGCGCGCCGCCAAGATCTCCCGCCACGTCAAACAGGTTGGGCAGCACCAGCGCAATGGCCACCGGCACGCCTGCCTTCTCCACAAGAACCAGAAGCTCGTCCCGCAGGAACGGTCTGATATCCCGGATCAGCCCGCGGATTTCTTCCTTCGTGATGGGGACAAATCCCCAGGTGTTCTCCCACGACTCGTTATACAGCCGCCGGAGAATCTCCCCGTCTTCCTCAATATTCTTCCGGTTCAGCTGCCGGACGCTCAGATCTCCCAGACGTCCCTCACCCGGGGTCAGACCGCGCGGCAGCCGATGCGCCGCCTCTGCATCCGGACCGGTCTCCATAATGTAGGACAGCAGATCCATGGCCTGACGAAATCCGGCGGCCTCAACTGCTCCGGCCAGCCAGACGGGATGCCAGGGCATGGCCAGCATGGGCGGCACCATCTGCCCTTCCGTCATCAGGCCATACTCACCATTGGTGTTCAGGGCACACGGACCGAGCATCCGCTCCATCCCCTGATCCCGCAGCCACTGTTCGGCCGCATCAAGCAGTGCAGCGACGATCTCCGGCTCAGCCGCATCAAGCGCGCCGAAATATCCGGTTTTCTGACCACCCCGGGCAAGCTGCAGCTCATCAACCTGCGCGGAAATCCGTCCGACCGGACGCTCCCCCTGCCAGGCAAGAAAATACTGCGCGCGACCGTGCAGAAAAAAAGGATTATACTTGGGGCTGAACACGTCGCGCTGCTGCATGTCCAGCGGCGACACCCATCCGGGCAGACCTGCATAGAGACGGCGGGGGAGCGTGATGAAGGTCTTCATCTGCGCCGGACCCGAAACCGGTGCAATCAGGAACCTGTTCGGATCTGTCATCTGTGCTCCCGAGCTCTGCGCTCATCCGGCTTCCGGATGTTCCGTCCGCCCCCTGGCGCACGAAAATCTTTCCGATCTGTCATTAATCCGCAGGGCAATAATACGGAAACGATCCGCTGTCATGTCTTTCGCGACAGAAACGTACAAAACTGCTATCAGAACGGCCCGATGAACGCTCTCCTCTTTCCTGCCGCTGCTCTCGCCGAAATAGCAGGCTGTTTTGCCTTCTGGGCAGTACTGCGCGAAGGGAAGCCCCCGTTGTGGCTGGCCGGAGGAAGCCTGTCCCTGCTGCTGTTCGCCTTTCTTCTGACACTCTCTCCCGCGAATACGGCGGGACGCAGCTATGCCGCATATGGCGGGGTCTATATCCTCACCGCTCTGTTATGGTTATGGGCAGTCGAAGGCGTCCGGCCGGATGCCCGGGACATGACCGGCGTACTTCTCTGTCTTGCCGGAGCAGCCCTGATCCTGTTCGGCCCGCATAAAAACTGAAGCCCCCTCTTCTCAAGGTCCGGTCTCAATGAAACACTCCGCGAAACCCGCACCACGTCCGTTCAGAACCATCCTCATCACCGGAGCCTCCGGCGGGATCGGTTCCGAACTGGCAAAATACTACGCCGCACCGGGGAAAACCCTGATCCTCTGGGGACGCAACAGCGAGCGCCTCGAAGAAGCAGCCGCTCCCTGCCGCGCTGCCGGAGCCGAAGTGATCGTCCGTTCACTCGATCTGGCCGATCCCCGTGCCGCCATCGCCGCACTGCGCGAGGATGATGAGGCCCATCCGATCGATCTCATGATCTGCAATGCCGGGCGTTCCGATATCCGCCGCAGCGGCGATATCGTGGAGCCGGCGGAAAGCGTGATGGCTCTGGGTCTTATCAACTATACGACCCCGGCCTCCATGACGATGGCGGCAGCAGAGCGGATGCAGAAGCGCGGAGGCGGCTCCATTGTCCTCATCGGCTCTGCGGCAGGCTTCCACGACCTGCCCTTCGCCGCGGGATATTGCGGTTCCAAGGGAGGGCTGTTCCGTTTCTCGCAGGCCGCACGTCTCGGGCTTGAGCCCGTCAACGTCCGTCTGACCTATGTGGCCCCCGGCTTCGTGGATACCGACATGTGCCGCCGCCTGACAGGCCCCTACCCCTGGCTGGTATCGGTGCAGGAAGCCGTAAGAAATATCACCCAGGCCGCACGGAACGGGGAGGCCGAGTGCATTTTCCCCAAACAGTTCCGCTTCCTGCGCCTGCTCCCCGGACTTCTGCCCCGCAGGCTGCAGGACCTCATCATGAAGCGTATTGAATCCGATCAGAAACCTCGCAGCGACGAGATGTGAACGAACGGTCCTGATCTGCGTTCATCCCTCTGCAGCCCGCAAAGGCTGCATCCGGAACTGCGGAGGGATGGCTTGTGGATCAGATTGCCTGCGCCGATATCGGCGGGACGAACGCCCGGTTCACGCTGGCCCGTATCCATGACGGACGTGTCGAGGATCTTGATGCACCGCTGATCCTGCCTGTCCGCGATTTCCCGGATATCAGCAGTGTGTGGAATGCGTTTATTGACCACATAGGCGGCAGGCCGCCGGAGCGGCTCTCTCTGGCCCTGCCCGCTCCTGTGGATCAGGCGGAAATCACCATGGCCAATAATCCATGGACGATCGTCCCGTCACAGCTTGCCGGCATGCTGGGCCTGCGGGAATGCCTTCTCCTCAATGATTTTGAAGCCATCGCCTGGGCGGTCGATGCCTTCGAACCCTGGCATCTCCCCCGGCTTTGCGGTCCTGACAGCGGATTACCTGACGACGGCGTCATCATCGTGATCGGGCCGGGGACAGGTCTCGGCACCGCTGCCATCGTGCGCCGGGACGGCACCAGCCTCATCTGCGGGGCGGAAGGCGGCCATATCGGATTCGCCCCGTCCAGCCCGTTTGAGGACCGCCTCCTCAGTCATCTGAGATCGCGCTACGGCCGTGTCTCGGCCGAACGCGTGATCTCCGGCCCCGGCATCATTCCCATCTGCGAGGTTCTGAGCGCCGACAGAGGTCTCTCCTTTCACGCAGAGGAAGATAAAGATGTCTGGCTCCGTGCATTATCCGGTGAGGATGCGATGGCGGAAGAGGCAATGTCACTGTTTTGTGAAGTTCTGGGAGCGTTTGCCGGTGATATAGTCTTAGCGTGGCGTGCATCCGCTGTCGTCATTGCCGGGGGACTCGGGAAGAGACTGACCTCCGTACTTCCCTCTTCCGGTTTTACAGAGCGCTTTGCAGCCAAAGGGCGCTTCGAATCCATGCTGCGGCAGGTTCCGGTCCGGCTGGTCCGTCATCCGGAACCGGGACTTTACGGCGCAGCAGCAGCCCTGGCGGCCCGTCCCGAGAGGTCCTGAGTCAGCAAACGGGAAGCCCGCGTAACGGTAGTGACAACAATAATCCGCACCGTTTTAATCCTGAAGAATGATTTTTTCTGATCCATTTACCGGGCGTTAATTATTCTCGCCTGAAATGAGGACATCTCAGCAGATGGAGAAAAGAAATGTCCCATATTCACACTATCGATGATCTCATCCGTGAACACGGCGAGGCTGCACCCCACGTTGCCGCAAGCCAGGCAGAATGGGCCATCATGCGTCGTGATGAAGCAAGAACCAGAAAATGGCTTGACCTCTTTTCCGAGGCGACCAGCAGAACACGCAATCTGAAATCTGCCTCTATCTGAAACCCTTTCTGCAATGGCGGCTTTTCCTCCAGTTCAGCGCCGCCATTGCCTCCTCTCTCCCCAAGGACTTTGGTCCTGCGGATGATCAGTCGCTCCGAATAGCCTGAGTTTCCTATCACTTTCCGTGACTACGCGATGACAACACTCTCTGATCTGCAGTTTCACGCAGTATCGGGACTGGTCACAAATATTTCCTGAAGCGCAAGCAGGAACGAACTCAGGGTGCCAGCATCATTCGTCAGGAAAAATATTCAGCACATTCTTCGCACTGATATCTCTGCTGGGTAGAACAACTCTGCAGACCATCCCCTTCTCTTTCCTCTCTGTCTGCGATGATCACAAGCCCAGATCCCTGTATCCGGCAGAGCCACACTATGGCTTGCCGGATACAATCAGAAGCAGATCAGAATCAGGTGGAAGACCCGTCTGCGCCTGTCTCGTCCTTCTCATCCTGAGACGGCTGAATCCCGGTTGCGGAAGCAATCACGCCTTCATCACGCAGAGCCTTCCAGAGCATGAGGCGCGCGGTATTCTGTACGCCACCCACATCTCTCGGAGAATCAGTCTTTCCGCTGGCGGTGAAGGTCACATAATCCTTGCCGACATCGGAAATCGTAACGGACGGCTCAGGCTGGGACAGCAGGCCCGGTATCTCCTTCAGGGTCGCGTTCAGAACCTTGAAGGCAAGGCGCGTATCGATGGTAAACGGCAGGCTGAGGTCAATGGAGGCCGCCCCCATCGGATGCCCCTGCGTCACGTTCTTCACTGCCGAGGTGATGAACTGAGAGTTCGGCACGATCATCGTCGAACCATCCGCCAGACGCAGATCCGTGGACCTCACGCTGATTCGCCGGATATCACCCCGGGCTCCGCCGATCTCTACAAGATCGCCGATCGTCACCGGCCTTTCCGCCAGCATGATGATGCCCGAGACGAAGTTCTGAACGATGGACTGCAGACCGAAGCCGATACCGACGGACAGCGCACTGACCACCCAGGTCATGCTCTGCACAGTGATTCCCAGTGAGGACAACGTCGCAAGCCCGACCAGAATCCATGCGGCATAGGAAATGATCGCCGTAATGGATGTCTGCGCGCCCACATCAAGCTGTGTCGTGGGAAAGAGCCTCCTGTTCATCCATTTCTTGAAGATTCTGATCAGATATCCTCCGATCACCGGAATGGCGATCGTCCTGAGAACCACGCCATAGGACAGGCTCACCTGACCGATCTTCTGACCGAACAGAAGACTGCTGATATTGGCCTGCAGGGTGACAGGATCGAAACTGCCGCTCGATTCCGCTACAGCGACAACCATCAGAACAAGGAAAACTGACAGTATGCCACTGAGGATAACCGCCCCCTGATCGAGAAGGCGCGGGGGAAGACCAAGTCTGACCAGCTGACGTCCCAGCGGGCCGGAGGAAATCAGCAGAACATTACAGATATCCTGAATAACGACCCACAGCAGGGATGCAGTCAGAAGTGTGATACCCATAGAGCTGAGCCAGGACAGCGTAAGATAGCTCGCCGGAATGAAGCCGATCACGGCACCTGCAATACACAGTACGGCAACGAGCGTCGCGATGGTCCGGGCAATCTGACCAAGATTCCCCATGCGCTCCGCAACCGGATAACGCGCAAGCGCACGCGGAACGGAGATCAGAAGAGGTCCGGCCCAGAAAACAAAGAACACATCAGCAAGCTGCACGGTAAACGCGCCGAAATCTCCGGAAATATCAACATAACGCGTCAGACCACGCAGAAGGAGAAGCATGGAGAACCAGAAAGGAAACAGACTCAGGGCCTTCGCCGCCTCGTCCGTAACCGGCACGACCCGCCACTCCTTCATTCCCGGAGAAAGAAGACCGTTACCGAGCGCAAAGGCAAAAACACTGATCGGAATCTGAGAAGACAGCACGTCCAGAAATCTCAGCGCGCTGTTATCCGACATCGCATGCCCGGCATTCAGCCCGCTCAGCAGAACATGCACGGCCGCCGCTGCCAGAAGCGCCGTCAGCAGGGCATGTGTCGCTCTGGCGACGGTCACACGGATACGCCCCTCCGGAACGAAACGGACGGCCAGCAGAACCGCAGCCCGGCGGCTGAACAGGGAGGCCACAAGAAGTATGATAAACAGGGCCGTGGTGCCCAGCGACAGGAAGATATGGTCCGGTGACGTTGCGAACGCCATCAGATCCTTCGCATCCTGCCAGTAGCTTTTTATGGCCGCGACGGTGCCCGGCCATTCCCGGCTAATACCGACCCAGAATGCGGGTGCCGGCAGAGGCGGGAATTTCTGGAACATCACCTCCTGCTGAACGACGTCGCCCTTCCTGCTCAGAAACGCGACCAGCTGTTCAGCCTCGACAGAATACAGACGCGCACGGACCAGACGGTTTTTCAGGTCCGTCTGGGCATTCGTGATTCTCTGCCTCTGAAGGGTGATCTGCTGCGTCTCCCCTTCCGTCGGTTTGCCGATCACATCCAGAAGAGACTGAAAAACCTTTTCATATTCCTCCAGCCGGGCAACGATCTTCTTCGTGTCATTATCAACCTGGGTAGCTTCACGGATGGCCGTCGTCACCTGTCCGGAACTGCCGGGGGAATCAGGGTCGATCTTCATCCGGACGATCTTGCCGAGCGTCTCCTCATAACCGGCCAGCATCGCATCCGGTGCCAGCGTTGAAGGCCCGACAACCAGTTTTGTCCGCTCATCATCCGCAAACCCGGAACGCAGCGGAATGAAGGCAGACAGGCAGAACACAGAAAGACAGAACAGGACACGAAGCAGACGGTGCGACATATTTCTTCCTTACAGACCAGGCACACACCTCACCCGGAGATTTACCCGATGTTCGGGAACCGTGTCCTATACTAAAGTCGTGCAGCCCAGAATGTTCCCGACCCACCTGCACACCGGATGACATATGCCCCGAAGTAAAGAGCTGACGTTCCGCGGACTCGTTCTCGGGGCTCTGATCACGCTGATATTTACTGCCGCAAATATCTACCTTGCCCTGAAAATCGGCCTGACCTTCGCCTCCTCCATTCCGGCTGCCGTCATCTCCATGGCCGTACTGCGTATGCTCGGCGGCAGCAGTATTCTTGAAAACAATATGGTCCAGAGCCAGGCCTCTGCTGCCGGTACGCTCTCCTGCGTTTTCGCCACTTTCCCCGCCCTGATCCTGCTCGGCTACTGGTCATCCTTCCCCTGGCTGCTCGTTGCCGGAATTTCTGCAGCCGGTGGTATTGCGGGAGTGCTGTTCACCATTCCCCTGCGTCATGCCCTCGTTAACGGCTCTTCCCTTGTCTATCCGGAAGGCGTGGCTGCGGCTGAAATCCTCCGTGCCGGAGAAAGTCATGAAGGATCGGAAGGTGCCGCCAGACGCCTTATACTCCTTCTCCGGGGAGCCGCTCTTTCAGGCGGTATGGCTCTCGCGTCCGGCGGCCTGAGGATCATCTCCGACAGCGCAGGATGTGTTCTGACTGCCGGACAGGCTGTATTTCGCTTCTCCACCGGATTTTCCCTTGCCCTGGTCGGCGCGGGGTACCTCGTCGGTCTTGCAGGCGGTCTGGCGATGCTGCTCGGTTTCGTGCTGGCATGGGGCATTGCCGTCCCATGGCTGACTGCCGTAATGGATAATCCCGGACACCTTGCTCCCTCCGCTTTTGCCATGTCCGTCTGGACCGGCAAGGTACGTTTTATCGGAGCCGGCACCATCGCCGTTGCGGCACTGTGGACTCTGGGGGAACTCGCCCTGCCCGTGGCCCGCGGAGTCCGCACGGCTCTCTCCCGCACGCTGTCCGGTCCTGCCGATACGGATCGCGATCTGCCACCCTGGCTGATCGTGACGACCGGGGGGCTGATCTCCGCCGCGCTTTTCGCGCTGTTCTGTCTGTTCCTCGCCCCGGCCACATCCTCAGTCATACTCGCGGCACTGACCGGAACACTGTTCTTCCTCGTGTTCGGCTTTCTTACCGCCGCTGCCTGCGGCTATATGGCAGGGCTGGTCGGCTCCTCCTCCTCTCCCATTTCCGGGATCGGTCTGATCGCCAACGTCCTGATTTCCTCACTGCTGCTGCTTTTCAACAGCACCGGCCTTCTCGCGCCGGTTTTCTCTGCTGATCACTATCATCTCGCCATCGCCTTCACGATCGCAATCCTCTCTGCCATCACGGCAGCCTCCGCTATTTCCAACGATAATCTGCAGGATCTGAAAACAGGGCAGCTCGTCGGTGCTTCCCCGTGGAAACAGGAGGCCGTCCTCATCATCGGCTGCCTGACAGGTGCCGTCATCATTCCTCCGGTACTGAACCTTCTCTATCAGACCTACGGATTCACAGGTGCCCTGCCGCGTCCTGACATGGATCCGACGCGCGCGCTCTCCGCCCCCCAGCCTGCGCTGATGGCCATGATCGCAAACGGTATCTTCAACCGCTCCCTGGACTGGACGATGCTGACGATCGGAGCCGGGCTCGGCGGATGCCTGATTCTGGCCAACACGCTGCTGCGCCGGAAAAAAATGAGCCTCCCACCTCTGGCAGCCGGAATCGGCCTCTATCTTCCGCCTCAGGTCTCGCTCACCCTCGCCATCGGTGCCGGTATCGGGTGGCTGGTGCATCGCAGGCACCGGCAGGGAGAAGCCGGACCGGGGACTATGATTGCCTCAGGACTGATCGTCGGAGAAAGCCTGACCGGCGTCCTGCTCGCCGCGGTCGCAGCTGCGACAGGGCGGGACGATACTCTTTCATTGCAGGAATACATCCCGCCGCTCGGAGCACAGATTGCGGGAGGCATCATCTTTATCGCCGCCTGTATCTGGTTTGCGCGAAATATGAACGACAAGCGGAAAACAAAGTCTTAAATTTCGCCTCGGAATTTCATCTGTTAATTATTCCGAAACTATTTACCGCCAGGCTTGGCTCCGGAAGACAAAGGATCCATGCCATGCGCGTTCTGGAGGCTGCCCGCCTTGTCTCGACAGGAAAACTCGATCCGGAGATCCTGTGGGAAATGACAACCCTGCCTGAGCGCGTTGCTATCTCTCTGCTACTCGGACGTCCGGAACTGCTGCCACGAGAGACAAACACTCCGACACTCGCGAGGAAGACCCTATCCGCCCGTTACAGAGATCTGGTCATGCGTCGTGCACCGGTCCACGTTCGCCGACGCCTGCCCGGATTTACGGCGTAAGAGTAGTCCTACTGCCCGGTATAGCCCAGCAGACCAATATCCAGGTGACGTCCGTTGGAATAGTTAATCCCCTGAACGCGGCCAAATTCCACCGGATGAATACCGGATGAAGCAAGTGCCTCTCTCAGAGCGTCCTCATCACGGCGATCTGCCAACACAAGTGTGCAGGATCGGTCTGATTTCATGATATCTGCCGCTTCCGGCACACCGCGCAGCAGAACATCCCCGTGCATCAGAAACACGAGACTGGGTTCGGAAAAGGACACCGATACTACTTTCGTTTCCGTACATGGACGATATTCATCCACCAGTTCCGCCAGACGCGGTGCCATCCAGATGGTTTTCAGTCCGGGGATCACTGAAAAGAACAGCCCGACATAGACGATCACGGCCATACCCATGGCAGACACAGCACCCTGCCACAGGCGCCCCTGCAGCACAGAGCGAAGCGTCAGAACCAGCAGCGGCAGGCTGCCAGCCGCCATGATCCACGCCTCCGGCGGAACATGGTGCTCCAGTACCTGCGACAAAACCGCTCCGCTGCAGCACAACGCAATGCTGACAATCGTCCAGAGAACCCCATAGACGGAAAAAAGGATCCGCCAGCCCATGGGCCAGGGCAGTCGCAGCCCGCGTTTTTCCGAATCCGTCAGAGCCGCTGCGACCAGCAGTGCCAGCGCAGGCCAGACCGGCAGCACATAATGCGGCAGCTTCGTTGCGATCAGTTCGAAAACCAGCCAGTGCGGGACAATCCAGCAAAGCAGAAATCTTACCTGCAAGCTCCGACGCTCCGAAAGTATCCAGGGCAGAGTCCGCACGGCAAAAAAGGATCCGGGCCAGAACGTGATCAGAAAAACCAGAATATGATAACCCGGCGGCAGTCCATGAGCTTCCTGCCCGCTGCCGATTTTTCCCAGTAGGTTATGTCCTATGGCAAGCCGGAAAAACTCACCATGCGTCATCACTCCGATCGCAACGCACCAGGGCAGTACCACCGCCAGCATCACAAGCCAGCCCCATCGGGGCCGTAATCGCCCCCACCAGCTCCGGTCTCTTTCCACAGCCCAGAGCATCAGGACCGTACCAAAAAGAGGAATCAGAACTACAGGCCCTTTGAGCATCAGGCCGCACCCTGCCGCCAGCCACCAGCCAGCGGCTGTAAACGTTGATGTCGCCCGACCACTCTCCCTGTCCTGCAGCACTTTCATGAGAAGATACTGTGCTGCAACAACAGTCAGCAGCAGCATGCTGTCGATGGTGGCCATACGGCCCTCCGCCATCACAAGCACGGAAGTTGCGAAGATACCGGCAGCAAGCAGCCCCGCCCTACGGGAAAACAGTATGCCACCCGCCAGAGCCGTCAGCATCGTGACAATGCTCATCGCCAAGAGAGACGGCACGCGGTAAGGCCACACCTTATATCGATTCTCTCTGCCCGCAGCAGCCACACTCAGAGACTCAAGCCAGTAAATCCCGGCGGGCTGGAGATAGCGCGGCTTATCCTGGAAGCGCACGTCCACAAAATTTCCGCTCTTAAGCATCTGCGACGTCGCCTCCATATAGCGGGGCTCATCGCGATCAAACGGAGGAATACCGGCACGGCCTGGCAGGAGCAGGAAAAAGGCGGCAAGCCCTGCAAGCAGAACCCTGGCGGTCCAGTCGCGCCGACCGGGCGAAAAAGGAGAATTGTGACGTGAAAGGAAACGTTCCGGACGCTTCAGCATTCTCGGACGGACCCGGGAAGACGTGTGCGGTTCCGCAACCACATCACACCCAGCAGATCCCTGATACCAACAACGGCCCGGCCGAAATTTGTGTATTTAGACTGACCATAAAGCCGGGAGCGATGATGAACCGGCCGGCAGAGAAGCGGCACGCCATATGCACCGAGCAGCGCCGGAAGAAACCGGTGGAGCCCCTCAAACTGAGGCAGTCTCAGGAAATCCTCTCTGAGAAACAGCTTCATCGGTGCGCCGGTATCCGGGCAACGGTCATTAAGAATCTGCTGTCTCAGACCATTGGCAAACCGTGTAGCAAATCGCCTGGACCACGTATCACTCCGGCGAGGGCGCGTCCCGACAACCAGAGGTTCCCGTCCCTTCGTCTCGAGAGCAAGTGCCAGAAGAGAAGGAATTTCAGCGGGATCGTCCTGACCATCCCCGTCCATCGTTGCGATCCAGCGCCCTTTTGCGGCTGCTATCCCAGTCCGCAGCGCGGCAGATTTTCCACAACGACGATCATGACGCAGGATACGAAGTTCACGCATGGCCGGATGAGGCGCGGCAGACCGGACAGAGGACAGAGCCTCGGCTGTTCCATCCGTGCTGCCATCATCTACAAACAGAATTTCTGTTTCAGGAAGGGCTGAAAGCGCGGCCTCAAGCTCCGCGCAGACCGCGGGAATGTTCCTGACCTCGTCAAGAACGGTAATGACAACAGTAAGAAGAGGCGAATACATCGCCTCCGTGGAGTCAGACTCCGAAAAAGGACCTGACTGCTCGCTCAAGACGAAAACCCGCTCATGCCGCCCTGCCGGACAGCGCGACCGGAAGAGCTGTCATCGCCTCATCAATAAGTCTCTCATCAGTACCGCCGGCAACGGAGTCAGACATGACCCTGCGAGCCGCATCAAAAGCAGCCTCAAGAGCCGCCGCCCGAACATCCTCGAGAGCCGCCCGCTCAGCCGCAGCGATACGATCTTTTGCCTGCTGCTCACGGCGACTCAGCAGTTCTTCTGCCTCGGAACGGGCCTTCCAAGCCAGATCCGCAGCATGCTTACGTGCCTGCTCAATCGTCGCCTGTGCCTCTGCAAGAGCGTGCTCGCGATCACGGGTGGCATCCTCAAGCATCTGCTCTGCTTCCCGACGGAGGCGTGCTGCCTCATCAAGATCCTGCCGCACCCGGTTCGCATGACTGTCAAGCATGGCAGCGAGCGGAGTCCAGACCTTCTTTCCGAACAGAACGAAGAACAGAACGAAGGAAACAGCGAACCAGAAACCCGCTTCATGAAAAAGGCTGGACACGGGACTTCCCTCTCAGTCACCAAGCCGGATCACGGGCAGTACCCGCTTCTCCGCTCTCTACCGTTAAATTCTGTTATACCCGCATGCAACAGACATACGGGTTATTTTCTTCAGGAAATATGCGCAGGAAGTGCCCGCCCAACCGCATCCTGATCCGGCTGGGCACCCGTCAGGCGCCCTACAATTTCAGCAGCAGCCTCAGCGGCAATCGGACGCAGGGATGACAGAGCACGACTCCGCTCCTGTGCCACGGCAGCCTCCGCTGCGCCGATTTCCTCTTCCAGCCGAGCATTCATCTCGGCCAGACGACGGGCGGCTTCATCACGCTCGGCCCCGACCACCTTTTCAAGATGTGCCTGTGCCTCTGCATGGGCATCCCGACGCGCCTGCAGCAGTTCGTGAACCGCACGGTCTGCTTCCGCCTTTGCATTCCGCGCCAGATCAAGATCTCCCGATATCCGGTCGTCACGGCTCTTCAGAACCGTCTCAACCTTCGGGAGAGCCCATCCGCGCAGAGCCAGGAAGAAGAGAAGAAAGATAACACCACCCCAGAAAACCTGACCGAGTGTCAGCGGGTTGGCGAAATCAAGCTGCGGCATTCCCGATGCATACGCCCGCGGCGCTTCTGCAACCAGAAGAACCGCACCGGACAGCACAGCCGGGACAATACCGGTAAGGGCAGCCTTCATTGTACGCACGGGGAACACTCCGACCTCAGACGAAGAGGATAAGGAAGGCGATCAGCAGAGCGAACAGAGCAACAGCTTCCGTCAGAGCAAAGCCCAGCATACCCAGACCGAAAACATGCGGACGGGCGGCCGGATTACGGGCAATGCTGGCCACCAGCGTGGAGAAGATATTTCCCAGACCGATGCCGACACCGGCGAGAGCGATCACAGCGATACCGGCGCCGATTTCACGGGCTGCAGCGATGTCCATTTGTCTTGTTCCTTAATCTGAAAAGCTTGAGTGGTGGTGGAGGCAGATCCGGGGCAGCCGGCTCAGTGAGCAACGGCCTCCCTCAGATAGATGCAGGTGAGGATGGCGAACACATACGCCTGCAGCGCCCCCACCAGCAATTCCAGACCCATCAGCGCGATATTGATCACGAGGGGGCCAACCGCAAGTACATCACCGACAAACCCGAGACTGGCGAGCATGATGATGAAGCTTGCAAAGATATCGAACATGACGTGTCCGGCAACCATGTTTGCAAACAGTCGGATCGAGAGACTGACAGGACGCGACAGGAAGGAAAGGATCTCAATCGGGATCAGCAGCGGCGCCAGCCAGACAGGAGCACCGGCAGGCATGAAATGCGCAAAGAAATGCAGTCCCTGCACCTTGAGCGAAACGATCACCGAGAGAAGAAACACCATCAGAGCCAGCGCCAGCGTAACGGCAATATGACTGGTGAAGGTGAATGAAAACGGAATCAGACCGAGATAGTTACCGGCCATGATGAAGAAGAAAAGAGCGAAGATGAACGGAAAGAAGGCCGCGCCTTCAGGTCCGATCGTATCAACCGCCATATTATGAATGAATTTGTAGCTCAGCTCTGCAGCAGCCTGCAGACGACCCGGCACAACAGCGGCGGGCTTCATCCCGAAATAGAGAAAAACGAGAACGAGACAGGCAGCAACCGCCATATATACAGGCGACTGGCTGAGACGCAGGGCGCTGCCCAGACCACCCATAATGGGATGCAGCTCAAATTGCCCGAGCACGTCGATAGAAGATTCGCCCGCCAACTCTCAATTCTCCTACGCGCGCACGACTCTTACTTCTCGCACGACAGTCACGATCACCCGGTGTCGTCCGGCACCTTTACAAGACGCCAGACATTCAGAACCCCTGACGCACCCCCAAGCAGCGCGAATATAATAAGAAACAGAGCCCTGAAGCCGGTCAGCCGATCCAGCCACCAGCCCAGAGCACAGCCTATGACAAGCGCGGCAACCATCTCGGTTCCCGCCCGTAGGGCCAGACTGACCAGAGACTTGTCGTCTCGATCAGGCTCAGGCTCTTTCCTGCCGACACCCTGGCGGATTTCCGCCGCCTTCAGGCGTTCGTCAAAAGAGCCGCGTTCCTCATTCATCCGCACCTCCATTCAGGTGCAAGCGCTTGCTAACGATCTGGTCATTTTCTGTCAAGCAAACCGCTATGTTTTCCGCAGTAAAGTGCATGGTTTTTTCACCGTCAGAAACCGCAGGCTGACGCAGCAAGGCAGAGCAGCAGCCCGAGAACCGCAATCAGGGTCTCTATGACCGACCATGAGCGCATCGTCTGTGTGACGCTCATGCCCATATATTCCCTGATCTGCCAGAACCCTGCATCATTCAGGGGACCAAACGCCACTGAACCGGCTCCCGTTGCAATCACAAGCAGTTCAGGCGACACGCCATGCGTCTGCGCCAGAACCGGACCGGCAATACCTGCCGTCGTTGTCGTCGCCACCGTTGCGGATCCCGTCGCCAGACGTACGGTCGCGGCAAGACACCAGGCCATGACCAGAAGGGGAGCCTGCGTCCTGACCGCAAGATCAGTGATCACGCCGGAAATCCCGCTCTGCGTCAGCACATGGCCGAATCCGCCACCCGCCGCGACGACCATGAGCACCACAGCCGTCGGCGCCAGACATTCCTCCGAAAACTTCAGAATCGTTTTCGAGGAATATCCCCTCATCGTTCCGAAAACCACAAAGGACGCCAGTGTTGCGATAAGCAGGGCAATGTCAGCATTACCGATACCATGCAGGATCGTATTCGGAACCGAGCCTTTCCGGGAAATCAGATCCGCAACAGATCCCGCCATCATCATCACGACCGGAGAAAAAACCGTCAGCGCTGTCAGAAAAAACGGCGGCATGTCCTTCGGTTCCGAGCGCGATGTGAACTGCTCGGCCAGCTGACCATCTCCTTCGATCTTCAGTCGCGGAACGATAAACGCCGTATAGACCGGACCCGCGAGCAGCGCGACAGGTGTGCCGATCAGGACACCCCACATGATCGTCCGGCCAATATCCCCGTGATAGGCCGCCAGCGCAATCAGGGTCGCCGGATGCGGCGGAATCATCGCATGTGTCACGGAAAGCGCCGTCGCCATCGGCAGACCAAGCGAGACCATCTTCATATCCAGCCGCTTCGCCATCACAGCCGTCAGCGGAATCATAAGAACCAGGCCGACCTCAAAAAACAGGGGCAGACCGACCAGAAGCCCGACCACCATCATCGCAAGCGGCGCATGTTTCCGGCCGGCAAGCCCTCCGATCGTCATGGCTATACGGTCGGCACCGCCGGATTCTGCCAGCATCTTTCCCAGAATCGTGCCAAGCGCGATAACCGGCGCGACATGCCCCAGCACATGCCCCGCCCCGGCTTCAAAAGCCGTTACCGCAGCCTGAGGAGGCATCCCGGCAATCAGTCCCGTACACAGGGAAACAGCGAACAGCGCGATGAAGGCACTGATATGCACCCGCGTGATCAGTATCACGACCGTCAGAATCGCTCCCGTCGCGAGCAGGACAGCCCATAGAGGAGAGGTCATATCCGGTTTTTCCTTTCTTTCAGCGCGCCGCCACCCGGACACTGAGGCATCAGACGATCCGGTTCAGCAGATCCCTGCCCTCATCCAGCCGGGTCAGATTTTCCCGAAGGATATCGGCGACACGATGCTCATAAAGCTCACTTTCTCCGGCCTGATGCGGTGTCACGACCACATTCGGCAGGCTCCACAGAGGTGAGGACTCAGGCAGCGGCTCATCGGCGAATGTATCGAGTCCCGCCGCTGCAATCTGACCCGATAGCAGGGCTGAAACCAGATCCTCCTCCACGACGAGCCCGCCTCGTGCGACATTAATGACAGCCGCATGAGGCTGCATTCCGGCCAGGACACGGGCATTGAGCATACCCCGGTTCTGCTCTGTCAGCGGGCAGGCCAGCACGACATAATCCACAAGCGCGGCCAGCGAAGCAAACCTGTCCACCTCTGCGAAGTCGATACCGTCACGATGCGACTCCGGCACGTGCCTGCGCACAACCGTCACCCGTATCCCCAGTGCCCGGCACAGTCCGGCCAGATGCGCACCGATCGCACCATACCCGACAATCACGACATGGGAAGACGCAAGCTCCCGCCGGCGTCGGCCCGCCGTCAGAGGTCGCCAGAATTTCCGCGCCTGGTCATCACGTGCTTCCGGCAGAAACCGTGCAATGCTGAAAATCAGTGCCAGAGCATGCTCCGCTACAGCCACGGCGTTGGCGCCGCGCGCATTACACAGCGGCACTCCTCTCGATTTCAGGGCCTGAATATCGAACTGCTCGACACCGGAGGTAATGCTCTGAACCAGACGCAGATCCGGAGCTTTTTCCAGAAAATCATTCTGCCAGACCATGGTGACAAGCACATCCGTATCGCCAAGACAGGCCATCGCTTCTGCGCGCTTTCTCACCTGATGGCAGCGGACAGGCCGCGTCCATCCGCCGGTGATCGACAGAAAATCGAAGATCGGATGAATGACAAGAATACGTAAGGGCGATACGGCGTGCTCTGTCATGACCGGCACCTTCCAGGAAATATCCTTGTGTGACGAAAGATTTCGTCAGATCAGGATAATTACTGACGCCCAAGCCAGCAGGAAGCAAGCCGTGCGAACTCGGTCACGCTAAGAGTCTCTGCCCGGCGCGTGCCGTCGATACCTGCATCTGAAAGCAGATTCTCGCCGCCAAGCCCTTTCAGGGCGCTTCGCAGCATCTTGCGCCGCTGTCCGAACGCCGCTGCCGTTACGGTCTCCATCGCTCTGAACAGCGCCGGGTCCGGCTGCTCCGCATGAGGGCGGATCACAACGACAGCCGACCAGACCTTTGGCGGGGGCGAAAACGCTCCGGGCGGCAGCCGCATAACCATCGCGCACTCCGCACACCACTGTGAAATAACCGCCAGCCGCCCGTAATCCGGGGTATCCGGCGCGGCACAGATGCGATCAGTCACCTCAAGCTGGAACATCAGCGTCAGCCGCTCCCACTGAGCCGCCTGACGCAGCCAGCCGATCAGCAGCGGCGTGCCGACATTATACGGCAGATTCGCCACGATCTGACGCGGTGCAGGTCCAAGCGTCGTCAGATCCAGCCGGGTTGCATCCCCCTCGATGATCTGCAGACGACCCGGGCGCTCCGCTCCGAGTTCCTCCATCACGGCAATGGCACGGGAATCCAGTTCCACCACCGTTACCTGATCGGCCTCGCTGTCCAGAAGCGCACGGGTCAGACCACCCGGCCCCGGGCCAACCTCAATCACATGCCGTCCGGCAAGCGGCTCCGCAAAACCTGCAATTCTGGAGGTTATGCCGGGATCAAGCAGAAAATGCTGGCCCAGCGAGCGCCGTGCCGCAAGACCATGACGTTCAATGACGTCCGCCAGAGGCTCCCGGTGCGGAGGAGGTAAAGCAGTCAGCAGAAGATCCTCAGAGCTTGCTGATATCGGCACGAAGCGTAATTACCGCCCGGCGGTGCAGATCGCGGTCAAGCTGCCGTGCCGTCTGCTCCACACGCTCATTCAGAAGCTGATCGGCGATTTCATTCGGTGCACGGTTCGCGAAATTCTTCGTCTTTCTGCCGCAGACCATCAGAAGGTCGATCCCCTCCGTGGAAACCAGGGGACGCGATACCTTCCCTTCCGGCAGAGAGCCGAGAATCTGCCGCATCTGCTCATTCAGGCGCTCAAGCTGCAACTCACCGGGGTCAGACGGCCTGACCTCACCAAGTTTCTTATTCTCCGCCTCGATTTCCTCACAGGAATGCACGGACTGAGAAATATGCAGAGCTCTCTGCAGCGCATCGCGCTGCTGCTGGGTCGGCTGCTGTGGATTGAGCGGAGCCGTGAACGGCACGAAAGCCTGCCGGACAGACAGCAGCGTGCCAGGCTCGTTTCCGACCTTACGGCGCGACTCAACTGTCGCGATGACATAGCCGCCGGCAACCCGGATCGGATTGGAAATCGCCCCGATCGGCATCTGCCTGACAATGCTTACGACCTCAGGATCAAGGTGATCTTCCTGAACCCATCCCATGGAGCCGCCTTCAAGAGCGCTCTGCGCCTGGGAGAACTGAGCCGCCACGATCGGGAACGGAGCGCCGCGCCGCAGTTCCTGAATAATGGTCTCGGTGAATTTCAGCTCGGTTTCCGTATGCCGGGGATCCTCAACCGGCACGAAAATCTCGCTCATGAAATATTCGCTGCGTCCCTGCTCACGCTGGAGCGCTTCCGTACGCTGGGCAATTTCCTGCGCCGTGATACGCGCACGGCCGCCCATCTCCTGGCGAAGCACCTGAGACCAGCCGAGCTGCACGCGGATCTGATTGATCAGTGTCGTCAGCGAGACGCCGTCCTGGGCAAGGTGCTCACGCAGAGCACCTTGCGGCATGCCATTGCGCTGCTCGATACCGGCAATCGATTTCGCGATCTGATCTGTCGAGATGATGATATGCCGGTTGAGGATTTCCTGGGTCCTCAGACGCTCATCAATCAGCTGCCTGATGATCTGCGGGCGCAGGCGCTGCATCACCTCAGAACTGATCCCAAGGCCAGTGGAGAGCGCAAACAGCTTGCCACGATTATCAACCTCACGCCGCGTCAGCGGTACGCCGTTGATAACACCGAGAATATCATCCTGAACAACCCCCTTGTCTCCGGGAGCAAGACTGGCATCCGTGTGTGCGGCAGGTGCAGCCGCATGATGATGCGGCTGTGCGGCCACAGCCCCGGACACGGCCAGAAGCATCGTGAGCACGGCAGATGATCCGGACGAAAAAAGGCTCCGACGCATGTCTGACTTTCCGCAACGGGGTGAGTGGCGCTCCGTTCTAGCGGACACGGCATCTCTTTTGAAGCGCACGAGCCTCATTTGACGCCGAACGAGCCGATACTCTTGAGCGTGAAGGTCACGAGGAAGCTGGAATTACGGCTCTGACCACCGATCATGGTGTACTGCTTGATATACATGAAATCGAGGCCGAAGCAGTCATTCTGGAACCCGACAGAGCCGCCAAGGGAGACAAATTCCTTGCGGGACAGGGATCGCCGGGCGAAGCCGGACGCGTGCCAGTTACGCCAGTAGGTTGAGGCACCGCCCGTAATTTCGTTCGTCTTCTCATAATAGGCCACAGGCGGCCCGCTGTTGCGGTAATTCTGGTTACGCCCGTATTCGGCGTAGTAGTAGTAAGGCGTCGTCGGGCCATAGACATAGCCACCGTTGATACGAAAATGGGAAACACCGGCGCTGAATAGCGCGTCTCCGAAGTTGAACTTGCCTGTATAGGGAGAGATCCGTCCGCGTGCTGTAAACTGGAAAAACCGGTTCGGCACGGCGCGAATCCGCCCGACAACATCCGAAATGCGATGGTTGAGTCCCGAATACGGTACCATATTCCGCTGGATATGCTGCTGATAGCTCTGGCCTACCAGCACATCCACCTCATGCCCGTTCCACACCCATGATCCGTGAACACCGACATTCGCACGCAGACCGCTGTCCAGACGATCCGTTCCCTGCCAGCGATTGAGCGAGAAGAGCGTGGAATCCGTAAATTCGTAGGAAAAACTGTCTTCATTCGGAAGAAGACTGTTCGCGCTGTTACCCGTATTCGGACTGTAGATGATCTGTGCGATCGGCTCGAAAATCTGCGATCCGTGCCCTTTTGCAAAGCTGCGCAGGAACGGCCAGTTCATCTTTATGCCAATGGTCGGCTGAACCTGCCCCTGCACGGCAGATCCCTGATGACCATAATAATTCGGCTGCTCGTTAAGATTTTTCGCGTGATAGAGCATGGAGTCCACACGCAGCTGCAGCAGGAATTTCTGCCCCAGGCTGTTCCGGAACGGCCTGTCCCAGTGCAGGGCCAGTTCCCCGCGCTGATCCGTCGCTCCGTCCGGACGATAGACGTAGAAATCATGCGTATCGAGACCGAATCGTCCGCCCCACGCATCCGGCTGCCCGAGGAAGCTGTACTGATAGTACGGCAGCGCGAAAGGCAGTTCACTGTCATGAATGACGCCGCGGTTCAGACCCTGATACATCTGCGTCTCAACCCGGGAATAGGCACCCGTGCCGAAGCCTTCAAGAAATACTCTGGAATTCAGCGTGTCATTACCATAACCGCTGATCCGGTAGTCACGCATGTAATCCGCTGAGGAAGCAAGTTTGATGCTCGCACCCGCACGCCAGCTCTTCGTCAGCGTCATGCTCCAGTCAAGGAACCCGTATCCCTGAATGCCATGGTCGCTCGAATGGCCTACATTCTGGCCGAGCACATTGGTGTAGGCATTGTTCTTGTTCCGGTCATCCGCAACAGCGCCACGGAATCTCAATGTCCCGAAATTGAACTCCTTGCGATACTGGACGCCGATCTGCGGGCCGGTTTTCGTCGGGATCAGAAGCTGAGCGGTCAGATCGGAGCTGTCATCGATCACCCAGTAGTAGGGGATCGTGAAATAGGTCCCCATATACCGGTCGTGCGGAGTAATTCCGGGAATGAGAAAGCCGCTCTTACGCTTCTGGGAGGGATCCGGCATGGAGAAGAACGGCATGTAGATGACCGGAACTCCGAAGAATTCCAGCCAGGCATCCTGAAAATCAATACGCCCGTGTTCCGTGTCCTGCGTCGCATTCCAGGCGCGGAACTGCCAGAACGGCGGACGTGAAGGGTCCTTCTCACAGACCGGACAGGCCGTATAGACGGCCCGGCTCATGTCATTGATCTTTCCGCCAGTTCTGCGCATACCATTAGCTGCCATGCGGGCATCCTCGGCCATCAGGGTGCTGACCTTCGTCATAATGCCGTCACGCATGTTGCCGGTCACCTCGGCATAGGACGAGAAAACAACCGTCCCGTCCGGCTGTACCATGGCCACATGCCCGCGTGCCGCCAGAACCCCGGTATTGCGGTCATAGGTCATCATGTCAGCACGCATCACGCGCTGGCCCTGCCAGACCTGCACATTACCGGTCCACGTCACGCGACCGGCAGGATCGTCATAATCCACCTTGTCGGACTGAAAGGTGACGGGATCATCATTCCTCGTCGGCGTCACCGTCACGAGGTGCGAATGCGCCGGCCTGAACTGCGCGTGAGCATCAGGCGCGATTCCAAGACCGAGAGCCGTCACGCCGCTCCACGCCGTGCCGGCACAGAACGCCCGGCGATGACGGATCACACCACGCAGAACAACGGACAGAACCGCTTTCCGGCACGCCGCACGAACCTGACGGGCAAAATCACCGACGCTCAAAATCACCCGTCCTCCAGATGCAGCAGCAGAGCGACAGCACAGCACAGCCCCGCCCCTGTAGGTGCCCAAGCCGCCAGAAGCGGGGGCAATGCGCCAGAGTTACCAAACTGTTCAGCGACTTTCGAGACCGTAAACAGAAGAAACCCCGAACCAACCCCGGAAAAGATCATTTTTGCCACACCTCCGCGCCGGGCGGGCCGCATGGAGAACCCGGCCGAGACCAGCGTCATGGTCCCGGCCAGCACCGGAAGCGCGAGAAGAGACTGAAAATGCAGCCTGTGCCGTATCGAGGAAAACCCCGACCGGTCCAGAAGGGCAATGAAGCCGGGCAGCGTCCAGACGGACAGGGCATCCGGAGAAGCGAAGCTTTCCTGAACACGGGTGATCGTCAGATCCGTCGGCAGAAACATCGTCACCGGCGGCTCGGCCTGCTCGTAGGGACGCATCTGAGACGCCTGCGCCAGATGCCACTGCCCCTGCTCCAGCCAGCCTTCCGGAGCCTCAACCCGGACGATCAGACGATCCAGGCCGCTGATCCGGAAAATACTCACATGGCGAATATGGAGCTCACCATCCGTCAGACGCGTCTCGCGCGCATGGAGGATGGCCACCCCCTTCGGATCATAGGCATGATCAGTCTGCCGCAGCCACAGATCCCCGCCATTAAGCGCCAGCGGGCCACCGCCCGTCCTAAGATACTGATCATCCAGCGCCTCGGCTCTGGCATACATCGCAGAAGAGACCGGCGAGATCACCGCTGTCGCGAACGCTCCCATCGCCAGCGCGCAGGCCAGCGGCGCTGCAAGAAACTGCCAGGCGGAAATTCCCGCCGCCCTGGCCACCACCAGCTCGGAAGATCGTGTCAGACGCCAGAAGCACAGCGTCCCGCCCAGCAGGACACCGAACGGCATGATCTGCATCATGGAATACGGAATATGCAGCGCCGCGATCTTGGACACGAGGCTGGTGGGAACGTCCGGCTTGGTCGCCACACGGCGCAGCAGATCGATAAAGTCAAAAAGACAGACAATACCCGTCAGAGACGCCGTCATGGCCAGAACGGATAAAACGAACTGGCGGGCGATGTAGAACGAGAATGTAACCGATACGAACACTGACAGACCCTGCCTTTCAGCTGTCACGCCGGAATGGCGGCGCCCGGCCGCTGTCGGGCCGGAACAGAATCACCGCCGCAATCAGGCCCGGCAGAACGGCCACCACCATGACGAGCGGGATCAGGGACATGTTCCGGCTGGCAAAATTCTGCAGCATCAGACTGAGCGCGAGAAGCCCGACCACTGTCAGAATGGCGGACAGAGGCCGGAGAATATTGCCATGCCGGGAAAATACACCACGCAGAATCGCAACCAGCGCGATCATTGCGTAGGAAAACGCCGTAAACGGTGAAGACAGACGACGCCAGCCCTCAACGGCCAGCTTTCCCCGATCCCGTTCGAAAATACTGCCCGGAGCGGGAGAGAGAAGCTCTCCAAGAGACATCTCCGCCGCATCGGGATACCGCACCTGATCCGATTTGCGTGAAGTGAGATCCAGCGTGTTCTGCGTGAACAGAAGAACCGTCAGGCGTCCTGTCTGTCGGTCAATCGCCTCACGCGATCCGTCATAGAGCACGACACGCGGCTCATCATTGACCACAACCATCGCCCCGCGCTCCGCCAGAATCGTCGCACGGCTCGCCGGATCACGATCATCCTCCACCATGATCCCGCGCAGCTCTCCCGTATGGGTCCGCTCACGCACATAGACCGTCATGGTGTCGGAAATCCGCGTAAAGACGCCCTCCTGCAGCATGAAGGCCGCAATCCGGTTGCGTATCTGGAACTCAAACTGACGGAAATGACGATAGGATACGGGAACCAGCCAGAGATTGAGCACGAGCGTCAGAGCTGTCGCGAAACTCGCACAGATCACTCCCGGACGGCCCAGCGCCCAGGGTGAAAGCCCGGCCGCGCGCATGACCGTAAGCTCCCGGTCTCCCGCCAGCCGCTGATAGACGAACAGCACCACCACAAAAGTCGTGATCGGAAGTACGACCGCCACGAAGGACGGCATCATCATGCTGGTGAGTTCAAGGAACACGCGCAGCGACAGACCACGATCAACCACCAGCGAGACGAAACGCAGCGACTGCGTCAGCCAGATCAGGGCCGTCAGTCCGCCCGTCGTTGCCAGAAGGGCAAAGAGAAGCTGGTGAAGCACATAACGATCAAGTGTTGGCAGTCCGAACGTAAAACGCGAACGGACAGAGCGCTGAGGCACGGAACCGGGCATAGCATGCCTTCTACTCCCTCTTCCCCGTCCTGCGAAAGTGATGTTTTTTTCAGACTGTTACCCCGTGCGTGACCATATCCGACTCCGCAGCATGGAATGGAGGGCGGTAATGCCGCCACAATATTGCCCGAAAGAGGCGGTTCCCTGCACTCCCCTTGACCATATCTGCCCCGGGGCCTGCTCTAGGTCCGCTCCGGATTCCGTTCCGGACGCCGCACAGGATCCGGAGAACCGGAATGATGACCATAAGGCCGCCAGCTTCTTCCGCCGCTCCCGTCCAGGATGCCTCTGCCCGCAGATCCCGAAGCAGCCGGACACTCTCCGCCTCCGGATGGCTGGCCTCATGGTCTTTCTCCCTGGCACGCAGGCATACGCGTCCTGCCACAGCCCTCATCATGCTGCTCGGTCTGGCTGCCTGCGGAAACAGCCAGCCGGGCGGAACCCGCTCCGAGTGGGGCCATGGCAGCTACGCTCCGCCCGGCTCGGCAAGTGACCCCTGGGGACCCTATATCCAGGAAGCCTCAAACCGTTTTTCCTTCCCGCAGAGCTGGATCCGCGCCGTGATTCACCAGGAATCCGGCGGGCATCAGTATATCAACGGTCATCTCACCACCTCGGGCGCAGGCGCTATGGGCCTGATGCAGCTCATGCCCGCCACCTGGTATGAACTTGCCGAGCGGTTCAGCCTTGGAGACGACCCTTACGATCCGCACGATAACATCATCGCCGGAACCGGCTATCTCCGGCAGCTCTACGAACAGTTCGGATCACCGGGCTTCCTTGCTGCCTACAATGCCGGGCCCGGCCGCGTAGAACAGTACATGGAGGGGCTCAGCACTCTCCCCGACGAAACCGTCAACTACGTCGCCTCTATTGAACCCAATCTCGGTCCCGAGCAGCCCGGAGCTTCCGACAGCTCGTCCTCGCCCGTCATGATGGCCTCCTCCGGCAGCCGGCAGACACGCAGCGCGGCAGCCGCCGCCGCTGTCAGTGCGCCCGTCGCCCTGGCTTCCGCGTCTTCCCTCACACGCACGGGAGACGGATGCCTGCGGAATGCGGACGCTGCCTACGATCCCTCCACTCCCTGCCTGATGGACCGGGACACCCCGCATGAGGACCCTGGAGATGGTATGCCCCAGACGCAGATCGCCAGCCGGACCTCCGGCAGCGACACGCTTCCGCCTGAACTCGCCTCCTATGTGGCACCCGCGCCTCAGAGCACATCGGCACGACCTGTCGTCCCCTATCGCGGTCGTGGCACGGTCGTAGCCTCCGCCACTCCTGCGGCCACCTACCGTCCGGCAGCCTATACCGTCCCCACTGCCGCAGCTGCTGCAAGACCGCGCTATACCCAGCCTTCGCCGGGCGGAAGCTGGGCCATTCAGATCGGTGCGTTCAACTCGGGGGCAGTGGCCCGTCATCAGCTCGCTTCGGCACATTCCGTATTGCGGGTCCTGACAGGTCCGGACGCCATCATCCCCGTCCCGGCCCCCTCCGGAAGTCTCTACCGCGCCCGGATGACCGGCCTGTCCGCCTCTGCGGCAAACAGCGCCTGCCAGCAGCTTCGCCAGCACTCCTTTGCCTGCTTTACAGTCCCCTCAGCCCGGACCTGATCTTCCGTCTTCGGTCGGGATGCGCTAGACCCCGCGCCTCGCTCCTACGCAACGACCGGGAAAGAAAGCAGGATATATGGCGCGTAACCGTGTCCGGAAGGGACTCCCCCTCGATGGCTGGCTGGTCATCGACAAGCCGACAGGGCCGACCTCTACCGGGGTCCTGGCGCAGGTTAAACGCGCCTTCAACGCCAGCAAGGCCGGGCATGGCGGCACACTGGATCCGCTTGCAACCGGGCTGCTTCCCATCGCCTTCGGTGCGGCAACAAAAACCGTTCCGTACGTGATGGACGGAACCAAGATCTACCGTTTCACTCTCCGTATCGGAGAGGCCCGCGACAGCGACGATGCCGACGGAGAGCTCACTGCCACCTCGGACGTCCGCCCGTCTGACGGGCAGTTCCACGAGGCGCTGGAGGCGTTCCGGGGCAATATCATGCAGGTTCCTCCCGTCTTCTCCGCACTGAAAGTGGCCGGAGAACGCGCCTATGATATGGCTCGTGACGGTCGTCCTCCGGAACTGCCCCCCCGCCCGGCACGGGTGGACCGCTTCGAGCTGATCGAACGCCCTGATGCGGATCACGCCATCTTCGAGGTCGAGTCAGGCAAGGGCGTCTATATGCGCTCCCTTGCCCGCGATATCGCGCTCGCCTGCGGAACGGTCGGACATATCGCCGCCCTTCGCCGTCTTCGCGTCGGTCCTTTTTTCGAGTCCGACGCGATTTCGCTGGACAAACTGCTCGCGAGCGCGCAGGAAACGCCCGCTTCACCGGAACTGCTGCGTCCGGTCGCGACCGCGCTGGCCGACATCCCGGCGCTGGCCCTGACTGAGGACGAAGCGGGTTCCCTCCGGCACGGACAGGCGCTCTGCCTGGCTGGTTTTACAGGACGTATTCCTCAGACCGGCCCGGATGACGTGGTCCGTGCGATGGAAGGTGAGGAAGTACTCGGTCTGTGCCGCCTGGAAGACGGGTGGCTGAAGCCGGTGCGTCTGCTCTGAACCGCAAAATACGGAGAAAACGATGTCGATCACAGCTGAACGCCGCACGGCGGTCATTGAAGAATACAAGACGAAGGCCGGAGATACCGGGTCGCCGGAAGTCCAGGTCGCGATCCTGACCGAGCGTATCAACAACCTGACAGAGCATCTCAAGACCCACGCGAAGGACTTCCACTCCCGTCGCGGTCTGCTCATCATGGTTGGCAAGCGTCGCGGCCTTCTGGACTATCTCAAGGGTAAAAGCCACGATCGCTATGCAACGCTGATCGGTCGCCTCGGCCTGCGTCGCTGATTCCATATCCGGGATCATTCCCGGGTTACGGCTCAGGAGGCTGCCTCAGGAGAGGTCGGCCCGCCGGGACAGAGACCGGATGAAAAGAACTTCATCCGGTCTGCATTCCCATAAAGCCCTCTCTCCTGTATGTCTCACCCGGGATCGCCTCTGAACAGGCGGTACCGGGTTTTTATCTTTTGCCTGGCGCGGTTACTCCGCGACGGGTGTTAACCGGACCGTAAACCGGCTGTGTGTTTTTCCACAGGCGTATTGCGGCGTTTCAGACCACATGGCGCTCTGGCGGACTCCGTCAGCCACCATGCCGTCCGAGACGCTGTCCGCCACGGAAAGCTCCGCCGGGAGCGGTTGAGTCGCGCTGTAAGGAACAGAATGTTCAACTACTTCCGCAAGGAAATCGAATGGGGCGGTCGCCCTCTCGTCCTCGAAACCGGCAAGATCGCCCGTCAGGCTGACGGTGCCGTCGTCGTATCCTACGGGGATACCATCGTGCTCTGCACGGCTGTCGGCGCAAAGACCGTCAAGCCGGGTCAGGATTTCTTCCCGCTGACCGTCAACTACCAGGAAAAAGCCTACGCAGCCGGTAAGATTCCCGGCGGCTTCTTCAAGCGCGAAGGCCGTCCCGGTGAGAACGAGACCCTGAACTCCCGCCTGATCGACCGGCCGATCCGTCCGCTCTTCCCGGAAAACTTCCGTAACGAAGTGCAGGTTATCGCAACCGTTCTCAGCCACGATCTTGAAAACGATCCGGCCATCCCGGCTCTGATCGGCTGCTCCGCCGCACTGACCCTCTCGGGCATCCCGTTCTTCGGGCCGGTCGGCGGCTGCCGCGTCGGATATATCGACGGACAGTACATCCTCAATCCGACCATCTCCCAGATATCGGAGTCCGGGCTTGACCTCGTCGTTGCCGGAACCGCCGATGGTGTGCTGATGGTCGAGTCCGAGGCATCCGAACTGTCTGAAGAGACGATGCTCGGTGCCGTCACCTTCGGCCATGAAGCCTTCCAGCCGGTGCTCGACGCGATCATCTCCCTCGCGGAGCACGCCGCAAAAGCTCCGTGGGATCTGCCTGAGGAAACAAAGGAAGAGATCGCTCTCCGCAAGAAGGTCGATACCGCCGGGCGCAAGCTGATCGCCGCAGCCTACAAGGAAAAGGCCAAGCAGGCACGCTACGAGAAACTGGCTGCAGCCAAAACCGCCATCATCGGCAAGCTGGGCGACGATGCCGATGCCGCCGAAAAGGCGAAAGGCATGATCAAGAGTCTTGAAGCCGATGTCGTCCGCGGCTCGATCCTCAAGACCGGCATGCGGATCGATGGCCGTGATCTGAAGACCGTCCGCCCGATCGTCTCCGAAGTCGGTATCCTGCCGCGCGCCCACGGCTCCGCCCTCTTCACGCGCGGAGAGACGCAGGCGCTGGTCGTCGCCACGCTGGGCACGGCCCAGGATGAGCAGATCATCGACGCGCTCGAAGGCGAATACCGCACGAATTTCATGCTGCATTACAATTTCCCGCCCTTCTCGGTGGGTGAATGCGGCCGCACCGGCTCTCCGGGCCGCCGCGAGATCGGTCACGGCAAGCTTGCATGGCGTGCTATACGTCCGCTGCTCCCGACGAAAGCGGAATTCCCCTACACGATGCGTGTGGTTTCCGAGATCACGGAAAGCAACGGCTCGTCCTCCATGGCGACCGTCTGCGGTTCCTCCCTGTCCCTGATGGATGCCGGCGTGCCGCTCAAGCGCCCGGTTGCAGGCATCGCAATGGGACTGATCAAGGAAGGCGAGGATTTCGCCGTCCTGACAGATATTCTCGGTGATGAGGATCATCTCGGCGATATGGATTTCAAGGTTGCCGGAACGGAGCAGGGCATCACCGCGCTGCAGATGGATATCAAGATCACGTCCATCACTCCGGAAATCATGAAAATCGCGCTTGATCAGGCACGTGAGGGCAGGATGCATATCCTCGGAGAGATGTCACGTGCTCTCACCGAAGGTCGCTCCGACGTCTCCTCGACGGCTCCGCGCATCACCACGATGAGCGTGCCTAAGGAAAAGATCCGCGACATCATCGGCTCCGGTGGCAAGACAATCCGTGAGATCGTCGAATATTCAGGCGCCAAGATCGATATCGGCGATGACGGTACCGTCACCATTGCCTCCACGGCCGAGGAGCAGACGAAAAAAGCTCTCGAGCGCATCAATGGTATTGTTGTCGAGCCTGAAATCGGGAAAATTTACGACGGCAAGGTCGTAAAAACGGCTGATTTCGGTGCTTTCGTAAACTTCCTCGGCGCGAGGGATGGTCTGGTCCATATCTCGGAACTGACACAGGGCCGCGTGAACCGCACTACCGATGTCGTCAAACAGGGTGATACCGTCAAGGTAAAGGTCATCGGCTTTGATGACCGCGGTAAGGTAAAACTGTCCATGAGGGTTGTGGATCAGGCCACGGGTGCCGATATCACATCAGAAGTGGGCGAAAAGCCTGCCCGGGCACCGCGCCGCGAGGACTGAAATTCTGACGGAGGGGTTTTACCGACCCCTCCGCCGGACAGTCCCGGGACAGTCTGAAACAGTAGCAGGACCTCTATGAAGGCGATCAACGCAATCCGCATGGGAGCACGTGAGATCCTTCCGCTCGTCGAGGGCGGAAAGGGTGTCTCCGTCTCCACCGGCGCCTCTGCCGGTGCCTGGGCCGCAGCCGGTGGCGCAGGCACGATTTCCATCGTCAATGCAGACAGCTACGATGAAAACGGTCGCCCGGTTCCCCAGACCTATCACGGCCGCACGCGCCGGGAACGTCATGAGGAACTGATTGACTACGCCATCCGCGGCGGAATCGCCCAGGCAAGGATCGCTCACGAGACCTCGGGCGGGCAGGGCCGTATCCATGCCAACATCCTGTGGGAGATGGGCGGTGCGGAGCGCGTGATTAACGGCGTTCTGGAAGGTGCAAAAGGCCTGATCCACGGCCTGACCTGCGGTGCGGGCATGCCCTACCGGCTTGCGGATATCGCCGCAAAATTTAATATCTTCTACTATCCGATCGTCTCCTCCGCCCGCGCCTTCAATGCGCTGTGGAAGCGCTCATACAGCAGAACAGCCAGCCTGCTCGGCGGGGTTGTGTACGAAGATCCCTGGCGGGCAGGCGGTCATAACGGCCTGTCCAACACGGAAGATCCGCTGAAACCGGAGGATCCCTATCCTCGCGTCGCGGCTCTGCGAAAGCTGATGCGCAGCTTCGGCCTGGATAATGTGCCGATCATCATGGCAGGCGGTGTCTGGTGGCTGGAAGAGTGGCAGGACTGGATTGATAATCCTGAGCTTGGCCCTGTCGTGTTCCAGTTCGGTACACGTCCTCTGCTGACGAAGGAAAGCCCGATCCCGGATGCGTGGAAACAGCGTCTTCTTACACTGAAGAAGGGAGACGTGTATCTCAACCGCTTCTCCCCCACAGGTTTTTATTCCTCAGCGGTTAATAACAGCTTCCTGCAGGAACTTCGCGCCCGTTCGGAGCGCCAGGTGGCTTACTCCGCAGAAGCCGTCGGCGAACATACTGCTTCCTACGGTGTCGGTGCCCGCAAGCGCGAAGTGTTCGTGACCGGAGCCGACCTGCTGCGTATCCGTGGATGGGAGTCAGAAGGTTTCACTGAAGCCATGCGCACCGGTGACTCCACCCTGATTTTCGTCACACCTGAGAAGATGCACGAAATCGTGGAAGATCAGGTGGCCTGCATGGGCTGCCTGTCTGAATGTCGTTTCTCAAACTGGAGCCAGAAAGGCCCGGATTATACGAACGGACATAAGGCTGATCCCCGCTCTTTCTGCATTCAGAAAACGCTGCAGGCCATCTCCCACGCACATGGCCCTGAGGAAGAGAAGATCGCGGATCATAATCTGATGTTCGGCGGAACAACGGCCTGGCGTTTCGCGACAGATCCGTTCTACTCGAATGGTTTTGTCCCGACTGTAAAACAGCTGGTGGATCGCATCCTTACAGGCCGCTGAACTACCGGAAATCGTTGCCGGAGAAGATCAGTCAGACTCTTCTCCGGCTGGCATATCAGCCAGTCCGTCAACAATCACTCCGTCTGTCGTGACACGGGCGCACACACCCCAGAGTGCAGAAAGGCTGTCACGGGTGATGACATCTTCGGGTACCCCCTCCCCGAAAACCCGCCCGCCCTTAAGCAGAACCACATGATCCGTGTGACGAAGCGCCATTGTCAGGTCATGAAGCACGATAATCGTCACCATGCCGCGCATCCGCGTTTCACGCGCCACGATCTCCATCACCCGCAGCTGATGTCGCAGATCGAGTGCACTTAGCGGTTCATCCAGAAGCAGGATCCGTGGCTCCCTGATCAGGGCCAGAGCCAGGGCCACAAGCTGCCTCTGCCCGCCGGATAATGCCCCGACCGGCCTCCTGGCAAAATTCTCCAGCCCCAGCCTTCCGAGCAGATCGGCCACACGTGCGGCAGGAACACCAGCTACACGTGCTGCAGCCTCCAGCATCTCCCCCACCCCCAGCATCAGCTGCGGCAGAGGAGCCTGAGGCATATACGCGCAGAACACCCCCCTCCGGGCTGCGCTCAGACCGGAAAGATCCAGACCATCAAGTTCAGCCCGCCCCGCGGCAGGCAGGAGCCCCGCAACCATGCGCAGTAGCGTGGATTTTCCGCTGCCATTCGGTCCGAGGAGCCCGGCCACCTCTCCCGGACGCAGCGGGCCGCACCGCACTTCATCAAGCACGACCTTCCGCCCGCGTCGTACCGTCACCGGCCCGATTGTGAGCCCCTCCTGCCCGCTGGCCACGGAATCCGTCAGCATCCTGGTTGGCACGGCTTCACTCTCCCCGATCACCGCGCCGACGCAGGACGACAGCGATAAAGAACGGAACACCAGCCAGAGCCGTCACGATCCCAACCGGTAAAACCTGCCCCGGGACCGTATTTTTTGCCGTAACCGACGCCGCAGACATGATCAGAGCCCCGGCCAGAGCACCACCGGGCAGATACCAGCGATGATCTTCGCCAAAGAGATGTCGCGAGATATGCGGAGCGACAAGTCCGACAAAACCGATCGTTCCTGAAAACGCTACAGCCAGAGATGCCAGTACGCTGACCCGCAGCAGGGCACCGAACCGTACCCTGCGTGCATCGATCCCGAGCCCTGCCGCACGATCATCGCCCAGACGCAGCATTGTCAGCGCAGGAGCTGCCCGGAACGACAGAATCCCTGTTATCAGGCAGGCCAGACCGAGACAGATTACACGCGGCCAGGTCGCCCGCGTTACGCTGCCCATGGTCCAGAATACCAGATCCTGCAGCGTATCCTCTGAAGCCACGAACTGCAGCAGTGCTACACAGGCCTGAAACGTAAAGACCAGCGCGATCCCGAACAGGACCACCCCCTCCCCTTCGCGTGACCGGCTGACCACATTGAGCAGGAGCGCACTGCCCACGGCAAACACAAACGCATTCGCCGGAACCGCAGCCGCAGATGAAATCCCCGGAAGGTGCCAGCCCAGAATCAGAGCCAGCGATGCCCCGAACGCCGCAGCAGCGGATACACCCAGCGTAAAAGGGCTTGCGAGCGGATTATTCAGGATCGTCTGCATCTCACTGCCCGACAGACCCAGCGCAAAACCGGTCAGAATTGCAAGACAGGCCCCCGGAAGGCGTATCTGCCAGATCGCCATATGCACCTGATCAGGCACACTCCCGAAGACAGCTGTAGCGATACGGGAAAAAGAAAGATGCAAGGGACCAAAACTAAGATCCGACACGAAAAAGACTGCCAGAAGGCAGATCAGACCCGCCAGAATTCCTGCTCGTATACGTGTCACGATCACGTCCGCTTGGCGCGTCTTAGTCGCACCCGGACAGCCCCGCGGTTTGCCGCATGGGGATAGGCCGCGGAGTGAACCACGCGCCGGAGTTCCGGATGCTCCAGCCACAAAGGCAGCTCACGCCGGAGAATACCGCCCTCAACACCGGACCCGAGGCCGGTGATGATTTCCACACAGCGCACACCTTCCTGATGCGCACCCACAAGGAATCCATACAGGCGGATAAAGGCCGCCTGTGCCACCATCCCATGCAGATCCAGCCTGCGCTCTGGTCGCAATGCACCGGACTCGACAGGAAATTCCAGAGGCTGACTTCTGCTTTTTCCTGCTTTGCTCTGAAAATAACGCCGGAGCGCCGTCTCCCCCCTGGAAAGGTCCTCCCGGGCAGGAATCATGTATGTGGCTGCGGGCCTCTCCTGTTGCTGCAATGCCGGAGACGGGGGCAGAAATTCAGTCTCCCGCTGCTGCAGAGATGGTCTGACTGACGCTTCCGAAGGGCGACATACAGGCGAATGCAAGGGGCGGACATCGCGCATGGCCAGACGCCACAGATCCCGCTCCCCCTCTCCTGTCACCCGGCGCGCCATAGGCCCTGTATCCCCTGATCCGTCCCGCCCGGACCACAACCGGGACATCTGCAATAAAGAGGCGTCGCCTCGCTCATGTGCTGCGCGGGCAGCACGCTGATTTTCCGGAATGTAACCTACTCTGCACTCCCGGCGCGCTGCAATCTCTGTCTCCGCACAGCGGGTGCATACGTTCCTGCAATCGACAGACAGATCACTGCGGCTTTTCGGCAACAGAGTCCGAGGATGTATCACAACGTAAAGAATCTATCCGCATTTCGGATTGTTTTCATCCATAGAATTATATCATCTGAAACGAGAATATAAACGCATAACTCTGGTTATAACTATGGAAAATAGTGTATCATTCCGTCTGCTTCTGACAACCTTATCAGCCATCCTGCTCGCGGGGCCCGCCGCTGCCAGAACCACACCCGAGCGGCATCCGGTAAGACAGCATCTTCAACCGGCAGCTACGCACGGCAAAAGTCAGGAGCAGGTCGCAAAGACGAGTATCACGGCACCCCCGGATTCGGGAGAAACCGTGATCGTGACCGGCACCCGTGCCGCCGGAAAGAAAGCTCAGGACAGTATCTCTCCGCTCGATATCGTATCGGCCCGCCAGCTCGCGGAAACAGGTATGCCCGACCTGCGTGAGGCCCTGACACAGCTCCTTCCCTCGCTCACGATCCCCACAGGCGGTTTCGACACAGGTGCGATGACGGACTCCTTCAGTCTGCGCGGTCTCAGCCCGAATGAAACACTCGTTCTTGTGGACGGGAAACGACGCCATACCACGGCTAATCTCTACGCCAACGGTGGTCCACAGCAGGGATCGACACCGGTAGATATCGATATGATCCCGATGGCCGCCATCGATCATGTCGAGATCCTGCGTGATGGCGCCTCCGCGCAATACGGATCAGATGCCGTCGCAGGCGTCGTGAACATTATCCTAAAAAATCAGGATCATGGCTTTCATGCACAGTCTCTTTCCGGAATCACGGCGGCCGGGGACGGCTTCGAGCAGGGCATCTATCTTGATGGCGGAGCGGCTCTCGGTTCACGCGGATACATCCATGTCAGTGGAGATTTCATCCATCAGGATCATACATTCCGCAGCGCGCCCGATCTCAGAACCGGAACAAAAGTCAATCAGCTCCTCGGGCAGCCCGAGCAGACACGTGAGAGTGTTTCCGTAAAATCCGGATATCATATCACCGAAGATATCGAAGCCTATGCCACTGCAACCTACGCCCACCGCTACGCGGAATCCTATCAGAACTACCGCACGGCCGACTCCCTGAACGGATATCCCGGATATCAGGCCATGTATCCCTGGGGATACTCGCCGCTTGAAACCCTCAATGAAAATGACTGGGAAGTCACTGCAGGTCTGCGCGGTACATTCAGAAAATGGCGCTGGGATCTGTCCACCGTCTATGGCCGGGATTACGACGATATCGGCCTCAGGCAGTCCGCAAATCTCCAGCTTGAGAAGGATACGGGGCGGACGCCTTCAAAATTCGATGTCCAGGGTTTCAACAATCAGCAGTGGACCAGTGCCTTCGATCTGAGCCGCGCCTTTCATCTCAGAAACTGGCCGCATGCAATCAACGTCGCAGGCGGCGCGGCCTATCGTTTCGAAAGCTTTGCGATCGGCACGGGATCGCCTGATTCCACCTATGGCAGCGGTGCCCAGGCACTGGCGGGAACAACTGCAGGAAATGCCGGTAAATTCTACAGAGATGTAGTCTCAGGCTATCTTGATGTGGAGACACATCTGACGAAAAACCTGCAGATCGATCTGGCCGGGCGATATGAGCATTATACGGATGCGGGAAACACAGAGACAGGAAAAGCAGCTTTACGCTACGATCCGTGGAAATGGCTCGGCTTTCGCGCGACAATCTCAAACGGATTTCATGCTCCCACTCTGGCGCAGGAATTCTACAGTTCGGTCTCCCTCTCCCCTACAGCAGCCCGGGGCCTGATCGGTCCGAATTCTCCGGGTGCTCTGGCCAACGGTTCCAGCCGCCTGAAACCGGAGCGTTCAACAAACGTCACGGGTGGTATTATCCTCGAACCGATAAAGAAACTTCACATCACGGCAGATATCTATCAGATCAATCTGCGCGATCAGATCCTTCCGGGCGGCAACATCTCCGGGACGCAGGCTATCAGCGCGCTGCAGACAAATGGCTTCACGCTGCCCCCGGAGGCGCCATCCTGGGCCGCATCCTCTGTCTCCACCAACTGGTTCGCCAACGTTGCAAGCACACGCACCCAGGGGCTGGACATCACAGCTTCCTATCCCACCAGAATTCCCAACCTCGGGCAGATCAACTGGGATGCTGCCATCAACATCAACCGCACGCGCCTGTCTCATATGGGAACGAATGCCGCCGGGCAGCCACTGCTTTCAGCACAGGGCGTCGCCTATATCACGAGCGCCTATCCCCGGAGCAAGATGATCTGGGGAGGCCGCTTCACCAGTCCTGACGGCAAATGGGCCGTCGGCCTGCATGAAATCCGCTGGGGCCAGACGATCTCGCAGCTCACATACTATACAGGTGCGACGAACTCCGGTGCCCTGTCCAACACGGATTTTCTTCACTTTCGGAATACGCCCAAATTTGTCACCAATCTCGACATCACATACCGCGTCATGCCACAGCTTTCCTTCACGCTCGGCGGTAATAACATCTTTGATGCGCGCCCGAGCCGCGTTCCCGATGGCAACCGCTATCTCGGTGTGCCGCAATACTACATGAGCACGTCACAGCTCGGCATGAATGGCGGATTTTATTATCTCAAGGCCAATATCACGCTCTGAACCGGACCTTCAGAAAAAAGGAAAACACAGTGCAGAACACGCAGTATCGGACACTGGATGCAACCGGACTGCGTGAATATCTTGTCTCTCACTCCGGGATGAGCCGTCGCCTCGGCGGCCCGGCAGATACCTGGTCCGTGCAGGAAGTCAGCGACGGCAATCTCAATATGGTATGGCTGGTGCACGGGCCGGACGGCGCACTCTGCGCCAAGCAGTCTCTGCCTCACGTGCGCGTGGACCCTTCGTGGAAAATGCCGACGGAAAGAACGTTTTTCGAAGCCGCGTGGCTCCGTGAAATCAGCCAAATTGCCGGAAACGGCATACCGGAGCTGCTGCATTTCGATCCCGATCTCTTCCTCCTCGTCATGCAATGTCTGGACCATCACACCACTCTGAACATCGCCTTGTCAGATATGACATATGATCCCTCCGAAGCCGTCTCCGCCATCGCACGCTTCGTCGCCCGGACGGCTTGGAGCACATCCTGTCTGAGCGAAACATTCGAGGAAAACTACGGCGTGTCGTCAGTTAAGGAGGATGATGACTGAGGCAAACTGCACGGCTGCGAGGAACGTTGATTTCAGTT
>NZ_JAJJND010000069.1 GCF_029759835.1 Acetobacter sp. AN02 | reverse complement strand
GGTGAATCACAGGGCGATCCAAAACGATACCCTAAAGAAATCAAATATGAGTCAGGGCATCCCAGAGTTGGTATAAGTTTCGATCCCATTCATTTTTGTAGTCCCGATCAGAGAAGCAAATCACAGCCCGCCGATCCCCCGTCCTGATAAAACGCACTGCCAGCCATCCCCTCCCCTCGCATTTTCCTCCCGGCTGAGGCAGCATGCACCCCCATGAAAAGTGATATTTTTCCCGACCTGACCTCCTCCGCCCTGCCCCTGATCCGCAGGCTCGATCCGGAGCAGGCCCATCATCTGGTGATTGAGGCCCTGGCCGCCGGTCTGTCCGTCCCATGGAAGCGGGAGCGTGACGATCCCGCTCTGGCAACGCGCACGATGGGGCTCCGCTTTCCGAACCCGATCGGCATGGCGGCCGGGTTTGATAAAAACGCACGGGTAGTCCGCTCCCTCGCCCGGCTGGGCTTCGGTTTTGTGGAAGCCGGGACTGTCACGCCCCGTCCTCAGGCCGGCAATCCGAAACCCCGGCTGTTCCGCCTGGACGAGGACCGCGCGATCATAAACCGCATGGGCTTTAACAATGACGGGATCGACCGTTTTGCAGTCCGCCTGGCCCGGCTGAACCGTGGTCTGCCATCGGGCCGTGAGTCCGGAGCCGGTGTGCCTGTGGGTGCGAATATCGGGATCAACAAGGAAGGTGCCGATCCTGAGCGGGATTATCCGGAACTGGTCGCGCGCGTCCGCCCCTATGCGGATTATATCGTCCTCAATCTGTCCTCCCCCAACACGCCGGGGCTGAGGCAGCTTCAGAACGCACAGCGTCTGCGCGGTCTGCTGGAGGCCATCCGCGCACGACACAGCGAACACCCCCCGCTTCTGATCAAGCTCGCACCGGATCTTACGGATGAGGACATCCCCGAAACAGTGCGTGCAGCAATCGACGGCGGTGCCTCCGGCCTGATCGTCACGAACACAACCATCACCCGGCCTGCCGGTCTCCGCAGCCCGTATGCTTCCGAAACCGGAGGACTGTCCGGCCGCCCTCTGCGCGCGCGCTCCTCGGAAATCCTTCGGAACGTCGCTGTGGAATCCGGAGGGCAGCTTTCCCTGATCGCCTGCGGCGGGATCGAGAGCGGTGCGGATATTCTGGAGCGGATCCGCAACGGAGCGGATCTCGTGCAGATCTATACCTCCTTCGTGTTCGAGGGCCCCGCCATCCTCCGCCGCCTGAAAACCGAACTGCTGAGCCTCCTGCGACAGCAGGGAGCCGAAACCCTGGCCGATATCAGGGGAACCGCACGGTGAGCAGCATGCAGGTTCTTCAGGGGCTCGAACCGCTGTCCGGACGGTATCAGGGCTATATCGTGGATCTGTGGGGAACCGTGCATGATGGCATCACGGTTTTTCCCGGCGCGGCCGATTGTCTGGCACGCCTCCGCAAAGCCGGAAAGCGCATCGTATTCCTCTCGAATGCCCCGCGCCCCGCGGCAGTCGTGCATGAGCAGCTGCGCGCTTTCGGTATCGCGGACGAATGGCATGACGGCGTGGTGACCAGCGGAGAAGTCACCCGGCAGCTTCTCCTGCGTCGGGGGGATGCAGAAATCCAGGCGCGTTTCCCGTGGCTCGGCACATCCGGCACGAAAGTCCTGCATATCGGCGGAGATCACGATCTGCCCCTCTATGAAGGTCTGGATCTGATCCTGACAGATCGCCCCGAAGAGGCCCGGTTCATCATGAATACCGGCCCGGATGACCGGCGCGGAAAGAACGATCCCGCACCCTACACCGCATTACTGGAGCAGGCAGCCGCTCTGAAGCTGCCGATGATCTGCGCCAATCCGGATATGGAAGTTGTCAAGGGCGGCGTCCGCCTGATCTGCGCGGGCCTGCTCGCAAGCATCTATGAGCAGAAGGGCGGAGAGGTCCATCAGATCGGAAAACCATATCCTGAGGTCTATGCCCCGGTTTTCGAAAAACTCGGCCTTGCGCCCTCAGACTGCCTGGCCATCGGAGACGCTCTGGCCACCGATATCCGCGGCGCAAAGGCCGCAGGAGCAGACAGCCTGTGGGTGCTGGGCGGAATTCACGGAGAACACCTCGCCGATAATCCGCAACTGGCTCAGGCCGAGGCCGACGGGGCCGGGCTGTCTCCCGCGGCCACCGTTCCGATGTTTCGCTGGTGATGCACGGACGCTGCATTTTCATTATCCTTGCGGGGATCATGCTTTTCCCGATCCCGGCTCTGTGCGGAACCGGCAGCGGAAACAAGGCAGACCCGCACAGGGGCGGTACGCTGCGCCTCGTCGCGGCGTCCTCAGGCGGAACGCTGGACCCGCAGATCAACTACTCCGCCCAGTACATCAATCTTCTTGATGTCGTTTATGACGGTCTGCTGTCATTCAGAAAATCCCGTGGTCCGGACGGGAACGATGTGGTCGCCGATCTGGCGGAAACGGTCCCCGCTCCGGAAGACGGCGGCCTGACATGGACCTTCACTCTGCGTCCGGATCTCCGGTTTTCTGATGGCCGCCCGGTGACGGTTGATGATGTTGCAGCCTCGTTCCGGCGTATTTTTAAAGCCGGATCTCCGACGGCCGGAGCTTTCTATTCCGGAATCCGTGGCGCTGATCTGTGCATGCGTGATCCGTCCCGCTGCACACTGGCCGAAGGTGTGGTGACCGACAGACAGCGCAGGACCATAAGTTTCCATCTCCGCAGTCCTGATACGGAATTTCTCCAGAAAATTGCCTTCCCCCATGCCTGTATCCTGCCTGCGGACACACCGGATCACGATATGGGCAACACACCGATCCCCGGCACCGGCCCCTACAGGATCGTCTCCTACGATCCGGATCGCGGCATGCGCATGGAACGCAATCCCTGGTTTCATGTCTGGAATCTTCAAGCACAGCCCGAAGGATATCCGGATATCATCACCTACACATTCGGCGTCCCGAACGAGGCAGCTGTCACCGCCATCGAAAACGGACAGTACGATCTGTTCTACGATCCTGTCCCGCTGGACCGTATGGCCGAACTCGGCGCACGATTTGCGGACAGAACGCATATCGAGCCGCACCCCCAGGCGTTCTATGCCTTTATGAACGTCAATATCCCGCCTTTTAACAGCCAGGCCGCGCGTCAGGCCGTGAACTACGCCATGGATCGCAGGGCGATGGTGATCCTCTATGGCGGCCGGGCCATCGCCACCCCTCTATGCGACATGGTCCCGTCTTCCGTTAAAGGTCACGCTCCCGTCTGTATGTATTCCAGGGATGCACCTGCTCCGGAATGGAAAGCCCCGGATATGGCGCGTGCCCGGAAACTCGTGCAGAGCAGCGGAACGGTAGGGCAGGATGTGACGGTCGTGACCTCATCCGGCAGTGTCGAGACTGCAATGGGCAATCGCCTGCGGGACACGCTGCAGCAGCTGGGCTATCACGTCAGCCTGCGTACGCTCACTCCCGGAGTATTTTTCTCATATATCCAGAATTCATCGAACAGGATGCAGATCGCCATCAAATCCTGGGCGCATGACTATCCCTCTCCCTCCAATTTCCTCGATGCCCTGTTCGGCTGCGAGAATTTTCACCCGGGATCAGACAACTCCATCAATATGTCCGGCTTCTGCAATAAGGAGATCCAGGCCATCATGGACCGGGCGAAAACCAACACCGGGCTGACAGAAGACCAGCGTCTCGCTCTCTGGCAGGAAGCCGGACGCCGGATCATGGAACAGTCTCCTGCCGCGCCCATGATCGAGATGAACAGCGTGAAGATTCACTCCGCCCGGGTCAGGAATTATTTCTACACACCGCTCTACGAGATTCTGGTCTCGCAGATTCAGGTGCAGTAATCCTCACTCCGGCAGATCAATCGTCCCGGCTTCCAGCCCCATCGCCTGCCCCAGAGTGCTCAGGCGACGACGGACCGAATCCCCGCGCGCGGCAACACTCGCAGGTGTCAGCTTCAGGACAAGCTGCCCGTCCTGCCTGATGATCGCCGTATCCTTGAGCAGCTCTTCAGTTCCGCCGGAAATCGTATAGGCCAGCCTCAGGGCCAGCCCGAGAATTACGGCACGGGAAAAATCCTCAGTCCCCAGCAGATCACGTGCGGACTGCAGCCAGGGAGCATCCTTGCCCGCCTCATAACGAATAGCCGTCGTCAGTGCCAGAAAGGCACGGGCCTGATGCGAAAGTCCTGCCCCCTGAAGCCACAGAACGCGAATATAGCTCTGCTCGGCCCTGTATTCGGGATGGTCATGGCTGCCGGTGTCCGAAAGCCGGCAGGCCGTCTCACGCAGCCGCCTTTCCTCAGGCGTCTCATCCGGGAAAAGACCCGCTGTCCAGCGCACCAGCGCATCCGGAAGCGTGTCGCTCCGCCCGAGACGACGACACATCTCATCGGCAGTCACGAGCATCGGGTCCTGATCCTCACGCGATTTCGCCACGTTCAGAACGTACCAGCCCTCGCGCAGACCATCGACACAGAACACAACCCGGTCAGGCGAGACCTTCTTCAGAAGCCGCCGCAGCACCGTCGCCGCAAACGGAACGTCATCCAGACGCTTGCGCGGCGCTCCGGGCAGACGCTCCAGCGTCCGGCGCGGCGTCCTGATCAGCCAGGACGTCATGTCCAGTGCCTCTTCAGGCGTGAGCATATAATAATGCAGGATATTGAGCGGGTAGTTCGTCCGTGCGATCTGCAGACGTCCCAGCGCACGAAACGCGCCGCCGACAAGATAGAGCGTCTGCCCCTTCATCTCGGCAAGCCAGCCCACACCGCTCAGATCCTCATCGGCCAGAATCTTCGCGGCTGTCAGATTCCCGTCAGAGCGGTCCCGCAGACGGATGACACCAAGCTTCAGACTGCAGGCATCGGTGCGCGCCTCATCCTGCAGGCGGATCAGTTCAAGAGACCCGCCGCCGATATCGACCGCCAGCCCCCGGGCCTCGGGAATACCGCAGCGCACGCCGATGGCGGAGTGATCCGCCTCCTCCTCTCCCGAGAGAATCCGGATCGGCACATCGGGCATCCAGCGCCGGATCGACTCCACGAATTCCTTCCCGTTGGCCGCATCACGCACGGCCGCGGTCGCCAGAATCTCAAACGGTGCCGCATTCATGCTCCGGGCAATGGCGTTATAGCGGCTGAGCACCTCCATCGCCATTTCCACGCCGTCCTCGTTCAGACGACCGGTCTTCGTCAGACCCTGCCCCAGCCTGAGCACGGCCTTCTCATTGAAAATCGTCACCGGATTACGGGAAATTCCGTCAAAGACAACAAGACGTACCGAGTTCGATCCCAGATCCACGACAGCAGAGCGTGAAGAAGGAGCTGTCTCCATGAAGGACTCCGAAATGAGCCGCGGACATACCCGCGCAGAGGACTGAACCGGCTCCGTCATAGCCGAAGAGAAAGCATCCGGCCAGAAACAGATCGGACTTGAAAAGAAACCCGGTTTCCCGTATGGGACCCCTCTCGTTCACGCGTCCGGGCCTGTGGGGCATGCCCGGCCGTGCCGTCGGCTGCGGGAAACCGCAGCATACTGTCTGAGGAGACTGAAATGCCCAAAATGAAGACGAAGTCGTCGGTCAAGAAGCGGTTCAAGATCACCGCGACCGGCAAGGTGCTCTGCGGCCCTGGCAATAAACGCCACGGCCTGATCAACCGCCCGCAGAAGATGAAGCGTACCAACCGCGGCCCGCAGGTCATGACGGATATGGACGCCAAGACGGTCAAACAGTGGGCCCCCTACGGGCTGTCCTGAGGAGCATCTGAGATATGGCACGTGTAAAACGCGGCGTTACCAGCCACGCCCGCCACAAGAAAGTTCTCGAGCTCGCCAAGGGATACCGCGGCCGGTCCTCCACGAACTACCGCATCGCTCTTGAGCGCGTCGAGAAGGCTCTTCAGTACGCCTATCGCGATCGTCGCAACAAGAAGCGCGATTTCCGCTCCCTGTGGATTCAGCGTATCAACGCTGCCGTCCGCGAGCATGGCCTGACCTACAGCCGTTTCATCAACGGTCTGGACAAGGCCGGGATCGAGATCGATCGTAAGGTCCTCGCCGCAATCGCGTTCGATGATGCCGCCACCTTCGGTGAGATCGTGAAGAAAGCCCAGGCCGCTCTGAGCACCTGAGACCTTTTTCTCCGGTCAGCAGAAAAGCCGCCCTGTCCGCAGGGCGGCTTTTTTTATGCCTGCCTTGGGCCGGTAAGGGCGGTATATCGTGAAAATTCCCGCAGGAACTACACCGCAGACGGACTGACAGCATCCGCAGCACCAGGAAGCCACCCTCCCGCCAGCATCTGATCCTCGCGTTCAGATCATGGCCTCCGGACACATGCCTCACGACAGATAAAAACCAGCCGGACCAAAAATTCTGCGTATTACAGATTGATATTTCATCGGTTTATGACGTTAAGCCATCCGAACTGTCATACCGGCCCGATACCACGCCGGAAATTTTTGCCTGAAGGATCATATCCGATGAAACGCCCTCCGCTGTCCGAGCGCCATCCATGGGTAAAATATCTTTCACTGATCGGAATGGCTGCCGCCATTTATGCCGGAGCCGTCTGGATTTCCTGGTCACTGCTGGTAGCCCTGGCCTGGGGGATGGTGATCGCCATCGCCGTGCGCCCGATCCACCGGAAACTCGGCAACTTTATCGGTGCAAAACTTTCGGCCATCAGCCTCATCTCCATCACCTGTCTGTTTTTCGTCGCACTGACCGGCGTGGCCGGATATGGTGCTGTTACCGAGGTGAGTACCCTCGCGCAGCAGATCCGCAGCTTTACAAATACTCAGGACACATCGGGGCAGAAACAGGACACGGCTTCCGATCAGAATGCCGCGCTAGGCCAGAACAGCCAGGACCCCGCTCCGGCCGATACCTCTGATCAGAACGAAGCACAGGACACGGCACCGGCAGATCATCCGGCCGCAAAATCAGCTCCTGCTCTGCCCGACGCGATCTCTGAGCCGATGCACAAGGTCATCAGCCTGCTTCCTCCGAGCCTGGCCGCAAAGATCAATCCCGAACAGATTAAGGAGACGGCCATAAAGCAGGCCCGGTCCATGTCCAGGATTGCAGGCCTCGCTGCGCTGAAGGTCGTCAAAGAGATACCGCATCTGATGGAGACTTTCTTCATCGCCATGCTGACGGCGGCGTGCTGCCTTCTGTCCTATGACCGGGTCACCGCCTCCATGCGGAATGTCAGCATGGAGCTGACACAGAGAGACGATATTCTCCTGCACATCGTCCGCAGCGTCAGAGGAGCTGTCAACGGTCTCGTTCTGGTGGGCATCGGCGAGGCACTTGTCTGCTCTCCGCTCATCTTTGCAGCCGATGTCAGACACGCCGTCATCCTGACCTTCGTTCTGGCCATCGCCGCCTCCATCCCGTTCTGCGGCTATCCCGGCGCCATTCTCATCGGCGGTATCATCGCAGCCTCCGGCGCGCTGAATATGGGCCTCGCCGTGGCGGCCTTCGGTATTTTCGTCCTGTTCTGCGGCGAGCATTTCGTCAGGCCCAAATTCATCTCCGATGAAACCCGCCTCCCGTTCCTGCATACGATGGTGGCGATCCTGGGCGGACTGCATATGCTCGGCCTTGTCGGACTGTTCATCGGCCCGGCCATCCTTGCCGCCGCCTATATGCTCTGGTGCGAACTGGACGGCTCACGCGAAACCACAGAGACATCAGACCAGAATCTTCCGACCAGATAACCGGCAGAACAGTAAAGGCAGAGACGGGCTGAAATACCGTAAGAAAGACCGGCCCGTCTCTACACATCATAAGGCTGATTTTTAGCTTCCATTTGACATAGGAGTATACCTTCTTGACAAATATTACCCTCTGAACTAAAAATCTATTTTATTAGAAAAAATATGGAATAAAATTAGATAATATTTTAGAATATATAAAAAAATAAGAATTTTATTGACAAGTTATTTTATATGAAGAATATGTAAAAGAAAACTAAATAAAAATTTATCCTACATGAATCATATATTTTTATTTTTGAAAATGAATTATATTATCGTAAAAATACCTCATGGACAAAATGCACAAAAAAATTAATTAAAATAATATTTTTATATGTAATTTGATATATATTATTTTATATGAAATAATAAGAAATCTCAACCAATATAAAATTTACTACTCTCTTTTGAATTTCTCATTTTTATGCTTTTCTCCACCCCAATTCTCTTCATGTGGGCAGATATCCACGGATATCATGTAGATCATTTTGAAAATGCCCGTAAAGGCGGGTGGTATATCTTCAAGCGGAACGATCTGTGATCCGGAAAATCATTCCGGTTCAATACCACCCTGTTTCCTGACCAGGCCATAAATCCCTGAGAAATCCGGGTCTTCCCTGTAATCCGCCCTCAGCAGACTGAGCACGCAGCCAAGATAACTGCCGGGCGGGTACATGTCCGTTTTCCATGGCCGGTAAATAATCACCGCAGGTTTTAATCGCTGCAGATCTCTGCAGATATCCCGCTCCTCACCCGGGTAAGGCCTGCGGGCATAGATCGCATCCCATGGCAGATATTCGTAATAGCGATCCGGCGGCAGGCGATCTGCAGCAAGATAAACCTCCGGACGGAACGGTAGCGCCAGAATTCGCCCATCCGCCCCGGCCAGCTCCCGGATACGAACGAACTCCGGCCATTCCGCACGTCTGTAGGGACTGATCGGCGGCAGACTCATCATCTGCTTCCAAGACCAGCGGAACGGGGAAGATGGCGTGTGGCGCACCAGCACGTCTGCCCCCGCGAGCATCAGCACCAGTCCCGGAGCCGCGAGTAAAAAAGGCAGCCGATAACGTGTGATCAGCCGGATCGCCCCATCCGGCAGAACGAGTGAGACAAGCCCGATCACAGCCACGAGCTGCGCCCCGGCTTTGAACCCGGCATCCCCCCGGGCATTCAGCAGTTCTACAGCTGTAAACAGGCACAGCACTGCCAAAATCCGACTTCCCCGCCAGCCCGACCGGCGCATAAGCAGACCGCAGCACAATACCAGCGCAAGCTGCACAAACGTACCAATCCGTCTCTCCGGAAGAACAGAAGGCCACAACCCCCCCAAGAAACTCATCGGGCCGAAATGAATGAACGGCGCATAGACCGTCCGGTTGTAATAGATATGAAACGCGTGCCAGCCACGCAGGCTGCCATATTCCAGCATCCAGAGCAGCCCTGCGCCCAGGCACGCCACACCTCCGGCAAGACCGCACAGCAGCACCCTTCCACGAGATCCGGACGGCGTGCCCGCGACTATGGCAGCAGCAAAAAGAACGGCAGACGGACCATAGGAAAACGAGGCCAGCCCCAGACCCGCGGCGCAGAGCCCCGCAGAAAAAGCCTCCGCACGGGACGGCGCCTCCCTCCGGCCATATCCGCCATCCCGGAACACAGGCATACCGGCCGCCATCATGAGCACGGCGAGGAATCCGGCAACAGGATAATAGCTGAACAGATAAAGCCCCTGCATCAGCCAGAAAGAAGCCAGCAGACCGAAGAAAAGCGAAAGACCGCTGAGCACCGCCAGGAGACGCGGGCGAAGCTCCAGCGCAATCAGCGCCGCGCAAAGCATCGCCAGCCCTGCCATGACCAGCCGCACGCCGATCGGATGCATCCACCCTGCAACAGCTCCGTAAAGCCGTCCGATCATGAAAATCAGCGGACCGTGCTGATCAACGTAACTGCCGTAAAGCGTGCCGCCTCTGCCCAGGATCTGAGATCCCAGAATATGATCTGCCTCATCCGCAAACGTCATGCCCGACAGCCCGGACCGGATCATCAGACAGAACCGCACCAGACAGACCGCAAGGACAAGAGCCGCCGCGATACCCGCAGCAGAGAGGGAAAATCCGGAAGACCGCCTATTCTGCTCGAACGAGAACATGCGTCTTGCGCCCGGACGACAGCTTGATCGCACCTTCCGTCATATCCGCTGCCGAGACGATCTGATTTTCGTCCTTCACCACAACATCATTCACACGCGCACCGCCGCCACGGATCAGACGCCGTGCCTCGCCATTGCTGGCCGTCAGTCCCGCTTCAGCAAACAGACGGAAAACCGGCAGCCCCTCCGTCAGCAATGCACCGTCCACACGCCTCTCCGGCAGGGTCTCCGCACGGGCACCCTCCTCAAAAGTCCGGCGTGCAGCCTCAGCAGCCTCCTCGGCTGCCGCACGACCATGACAGAGCGTCGTTGCCTCCGTGGCGAGAATTTTCTTGGCCTCGTTGATCTCGGAACCCGGAAGAGACTCCAGACGCGCGCATTCCTCCAGAGGAAGATCGGTAAAGAGCCGCAGGAAGCGGCCCACATCCGCATCCTCGGTATTGCGCCAGTACTGCCAGTAATCAAACACCGGCAGCCGCTCCTTCGACAGCCAGACGGCACCCTGCGCCGTCTTGCCCATCTTCGCACCCGAAGCGGTGGTCAGCAGCGGCGCGGTCAGCCCCCATACCGATTTGCGGTCCATACGCCGGACCAGATCGATACCGGAGACGATATTGCCCCACTGATCCGACCCGCCAAGCTGGAGCGACACACCATAGCGGCGGCTCAGCTCCCTGAAATCATAGGACTGCAGGATGGAATAGTTGAATTCCAGAAACGTCAGACCCTGTTCACGCTCCAGCCGCGAACGGACAGAGTCGAACGACAGCATCCGGTTGACCGAGAAATGCACCCCGACCTCACGCAGCAGCCGGATATAGGACAGCGCGTCCAGCCACTCCGCGTTATTCGCCAGAACGGCATCGGACGGACCATCCCCGAATGTCATCATCTGCCGCAGGCATCTCTCAACGCCCAGCAGATTATGCGAGAGTGTCTCATCATTCATCAGCGCACGGGCTTCCTCCCTGAAGGACGGGTCCCCGATCTTCGCCGTGCCTCCCCCCATCAGCGCCACGGGACGATGACCGTGTTTCTGCAGGAGACGCAGGATCATCACCTGCATGACATGCCCGACATGCAGGCTGTCCGCCGTGGGATCAAACCCGATATAGCCCGAAACGGAACCGTTCAGCATCGCCTCATCAAGAGCCGCGCCATCAGTACACTGGAAAATATATCCGCGAGCCGCAGCCTCACGCATGAAGGGGCTCTTGTATTCCATCGTTGCGGCGTCGCTCTGGCTCATGATCTTCCTGGCTGTCCTTATCGTCCGGGCCGGACGCCTTCATAAACCCTGCAGCCGTGAAGGAAAAGCCGGTGCACCGCCCCGCAGGCAGCCTCAGCCGGGCCGTCCCTGATGACGGCGATAATCCTCCACAAGCAGCCCGATCAGGCACAGCCCGGCCGGCAGCAGGGCAAGCGCCACATCGGATGGCCCTGTAAGACCCGCCATAACCGAACAGACCAGAACGAATATCAGGAGAAAAAAGCGGTTATTCCCCTGCGTATCCCTGATTGTAAAGCAGAACAGAAGCACCGCAGCCGCCAGAAAACTTCCCGGCACCAGAAAGGCCGGAGAACCGTCTCCGGCCCCGCGCCCAACCGCAGCGGTCACCTGAGACAGGGTTTTCCCCCGCTCGTTCCAGCCTGCCATCTTCATGAGAAACAGCCACGGCAGCAGGAGGATTTCAAGAAACCATGCACCGAGGGAAAAGGCACCGCGCAGAAACAGCGGCATCAGGAGAACGGCTCCTGCCGCGGAAAACGACAGGAAAACAATAATACGTAAAAAGGACCGGGTGATCTGCCCTGACCGGAGCGACCTCAGTCTTTCCACCATTTCACCGGACGCTGGCCTTCCTCATCCGCGGTTTCCTCGGCTTCCTCACCGGCCAGAACATAACCCGGCCTGCGGGTGCTGCGGAGCGCCTCGAAGCTTTCACGGAACTCCTCAAGCGCACGGGCGTCGTTTTTCCGGGCTTCCTCAAGGTCCTTCAGACGCACGGCAGCGCGCAGCAGCTCGTCGCTTTTCACGGCCACTTCCCTGCGCATTTCCTCATTGAGGAGCTTTGCATGCGCCAGATGGGTTTCCAGCGTGCGCACCTGCGTGGTCAGTTCCTGAACCTGGCGGAGCGCGTCATCACGCTCGCGGCGCTCCTCCGCCATCTGGCGACGCAGACGCTCGGCATCACCCGATATTCCTCCGGAAACGGAACGCGTACCAGGCAGGGCAGCGTGTTCAACCTGAACATCTCCGTCCCTGACAAAGCGGCGCTTCCTGGCTGCGGCCTGGAAGTCCTGATGCGTATTATGGGACGGGCCATGTGGGACCCGGGGAGAAGGAGAGGATTTGCGGGCCGCATCCTGACGGGCCTGCCCGCCCATGCGCTCCAGCGCCTCACGCGCGGAACTGATATCAGCCTGGGCAACATCTTCAGAAGTGGTCTGATCACGTGTATCAGTAAAAGGACGCATGATTTCTTATATTACTCTCAGATAAAGAGGGGAGAAAACAGTATATGAATTTATGTAACATACCTGCCGGAACGGACGCGCTACCCCGCATCAATGCACGAAACCCGCAAAATCAGGACAGGATTTGTATGTGTTCCTTATAGCCGCCGGAACAGATGCAAGTCAAAGAAGATGATGGAAAATGACAGAGACTTACGGCGTGTCGTCAGTTAAGGGCTGCGCGTGTGCCGTGAGTGTTGTACTTTCCGGCTTCCTGTGCAGACTGTTT
>NZ_JAJJND010000068.1 GCF_029759835.1 Acetobacter sp. AN02 | reverse complement strand
CTCTTCATCAGAATCTCCTCATCCTCACGCTGAGAAAATTCTCATCCAAAAGCCACTCTTTTTATGGGGGGATTACCGGATAGCGTTTGAAACGCTGTCGTCCGGGCTTGTCTCCCTCGATATCCGGAAGCCGGGATATCCCGTGGCGCTGAAGGCAGCGATGCAGAGCCGAGCGTGTCAGATGAGGGATGCTGGCCTGCAGGGCATAAAGACAGTCATCCAGCGGCAGCAACGTATGCCGGCGAAACGCCACGATCATCGCTTCGTCCGTCTCAGAGAGAACCGTTGAGCGCGGCTCTTTAGGATCTGTCTTCTGATCCTCAACCGTTTGACGCTTCCGCCATTTTGCAACTGTTTTCGGGTTGACCCCGAACTCCTTGCTCAGCGTCGCGAGCGAAGCCTGCGATCGCTGTAGTGCTGCTCGCACGGCGTGCGTAGTCGTGGCGCTCCCATGACGTATCTGTCCCATAAGGCTTCCTTCCACTCGCGTGAAAATAATACCCCATCAAAACACGGGACTAAACACCTAGCTCTTTTGGTTATGTTCTGCATGTCATACTCAGCTTTGGCGCTTCGCTTGGGTATGACGCTAGACCTATGACGCACGGCTACAGCCCTATTATGCTTTCCTCTATAAGTTATTGATTTTCAAGGGGAAGAATATGCTGGGGCGAACGACGGGACTCGAACCCGCGACCACCGGTACCACAAACCGGCGCTCTACCAACTGAGCTACGTCCGCCACACAGCGGGACGTCTCGTAGAAGAAATTCCGAGTGCTTGTCAACGGGTTGTCAGTGGAAATATGCCTCCAGACGGCGGATGGCCTCGGAGAGGACCGCCGGTTGTTTGCAGAAGGCAAATCGGACATAGCGCGTGGGAGGCGTGCCTGCTGAGGGATCGCAGAACGCAGAGACGGGAATCATTGTCACGCCCGCTTCAATGGTGACTCGGCGGCAGAAAGAGAGATCGTCTTCTTCGTCGGCAAGGCCACTGATATCTGCGGTGATGAAATAGGTGCCGTTGCAGGGGAGCACGCCGAAGCCACATTTCCTGAGGCCCGCTGCGAGCAGATCGCGGCGTTCGCACAGCCCTTCGGCCAGCTCCCCGAAAAACGCCTCACCTTTGTTCAGACCTGCTGCAACGGCGCGCTGCAGATTCGGGGCTGTGGCAAAGGTAAGATTCTGGTGGGCTTTTGCGATGACCTCCGCGAGCGGAGACGGGGCTGTGATGTAGCCGATTTTCCAGCCGGTGAAGGAGAAGCTTTTTCCGGCACTGCCGATTCTCATGCAGCGCTCTCTCATATCGGGCAAGGTCATGAGCGGGATATGCGGCGCGTCGAAGACCAGGTGCTCGTAGACCTCATCGCAGATGGCAAAACTGTCGTATTTACGGACCAGTCCGGCAATGAATTCGAGTTCTTCTGTCGTGAAAACCTTTCCGCATGGATTCATGGGTGAATTCAGAAGAATCGCCTTCGTGCGCTCATTGAAGGCGGCGCTCAGCGCTTCCCGGGGGAGGGACCAGTCCGGCGGGCTGAGGCGGACGGGAACGGGGACGGCTCCGACAAGCCGGAGAAAGGGCAGATACGTGTCATAGGCCGGTTCCAGAACGATCACCTCGTCCCCCGGACTGGTCACGGCGGAAATGCAGGCAGCAAGGGCTTCCGTTGCGCCTGATGTGACGATGACTTCCCGGTTCGGATCAACGGAAAGGCCGTAGAATCGCTGATTGCAGCCTGCAACGGCCTCGCGAAGCTCGGGCAGCCCTGTGAGCGGGGCATACTGATTACGCCCGTCGCGCAGCGCGGCGCAGGCAATCTCCACAAGTTCCGCCGGGCCTTCCGTATCGGGGAAACCCTGGCCGAGATTGATGGCGTCGTATTCACGGGCCAGAGCGGACATCTGCGTGAAGATCGTGGTCGGCAGGGCGGAGAGGAGGGTGTTGAGAGGTTTCACAATTTACCGAAAAGCTGAGCCGGAAAGGGGCTGACAGCTAAGCGTCAGGAAGAGGTGCCGGTCAATTCCTGACTGCATGGCGGAGAGGAAGTTTACGATAGTGCAACGATACCGGATTATTTCGCTGTCAACCCGATTGCCCTGCGGACGAACCCGTGCAAATCTCCTTAACGCAGTCCAATTCAGCGCATTCCTTGAAATGTGCTGCTGCGGAGGCATTCCGGCCCGTGCCGGAGTTCTGAGGAGCATTGTTCGGGTGTGCAGCGCGGTATGAAGAAGATTGAGGCCATCATAAAGCCCTTCAAGCTCGATGAGGTGAAGGATGCTCTTCATGAGCTCGGGCTTCAGGGGATTACGGTGACGGAGGCCAAGGGATTTGGTCGCCAGAAGGGTCATACGGAGCTCTACCGCGGAGCTGAGTATATCGTTGATTTTCTGCCGAAAATGAAAATTGAGGTGGTCTGTCCAGATGATCTGGCGGAGCGTGCCGTGGAAGCCATCAGTGCTGCCGCACGTACCGGACGGATCGGCGATGGCAAGATTTTTATCATTCCGATCGCAGACGCGATCCGCATCCGTACGGGTGAGCGCGGAGACGACGCGATCTGATCCGTATCGGGCGGGCCGGGGTTCGTCCGATACACAGGTGTTTCCCGGGGAGTCGGTTTACGGGCCGGCGTTCCCTAACTGAACAGGTGAGGCATATGGCGAAGAAAGAGACTGGTTCCACCACGGATAACTCTGCCGCGGTCAAGAAGGTATTCGATCTGATCAAGGAGCACTCGGTCGAGCTGGTTGACCTGCGCTTTACCGACCCGAAGGGCAAGTGGCATCACACCACGCAGTATATCACCACGATCGAGGAAGATACGTTCGTCGAGGGTTTCATGTTCGACGGTTCGTCGATTGCCGGCTGGAAGGCGATCAACGAGAGCGATATGGTGCTCCTGCCTGATCCGACCACGGCTGTGATGGATCCGTTCTCCGCGCGTCCGCAGCTCATTCTGATCTGTGACATTATCGATCCGGGCACGGGCCAGTTCTACAACCGTGATCCGCGTTCCACGGCGAAGCTTGCCGAGCAGTATCTGAAATCCACGGGTCTGGGCGATACGGCTTTCTTCGGTCCGGAAGCTGAGTTCTTCATTTTTGATAACGTGCTGTTCGGTACAGGTCCGAATTACGGCAAGTATCAGCTCGACAGCATTGAGGGGCCTGATGCCTCCCTGAAAGAGTTTCCGGAAGGAAATCTCGGTCATCGTCCGGGCATCAAGGGCGGATATTTCCCCGTCGCCCCGATCGACAGCGAGGTCGATCTGCGTGCGGAGATGCTGATCACCATGGGTGAGATGGGTCTGCCGATCGAGAAGCATCACCATGAGGTGGCGCAGTCTCAGCATGAGCTCGGCACGAAGTTCGACACACTCGTCCGTTCTGCGGATTTCATGCAGATCTACAAGTATGTGATCCACAACGTTGCCAATTCCTATGGCAAGTCCGCGACGTTCATGCCGAAGCCGATTTATGGCGATAACGGTTCGGGCATGCATGTCCATCAGTCCATCTGGAAGGAAGGCAAGCCGACCTTTGGCGGTAACGGTTATGCAGATCTGTCCGATACGGCGCTTTACTACATCGGCGGTATTATCAAGCACGCCAAGGCATTGAACGCCTTCACGAACCCTTCCACAAACTCCTACAAGCGCCTGATTCCGGGCTTTGAGGCTCCGGTGCTGCTGGCTTACTCTGCCCGCAACCGTTCTGCTTCCTGTCGTATTCCGTTTGCGACAAACCCGAAAGCCAAGCGCGTTGAGGTCCGCTTCCCCGACCCGACGGCCAATCCGTATCTGGCATTCGCTGCGATGCTGATGGCCGGTATTGATGGCATCAAGAACAAGATCCATCCGGGCGATGCGATGGACAAGGATCTTTATGATCTGCCGCCCGAGGAGCTGAAGCAGATTCCGACGGTCTGCGGCTCCCTGCGTGAGGCTCTTGAGGCTCTGGCAGCTGATCATGAGTTCCTGCTTGCAGGAAACGTGTTCACGAAGGATCAGATCGAGAGCTATATCGATCTCAAGTGGCAGGATGTGTATCGCTTCGAGCACACCCCGCATCCGGTTGAGTTCGAGATGTATTATTCCGTCTGATCCTTTTGCGGATACGACAGAAGGGAACGCGGCTCCTCGGGGCCGCGTTTCCGTTTTTACAGGGTACGGAGAATTGCGTGCCCGTCAGAAAACACAGGGTTTTCTGACATCGAGATTTTCGGGCGGAAACTGATGTCACGCATGTCCAGTCTGATCAGGAATACCGTGCTGGGAAGTCTGGTGATTCTCGCGGTGCCGGTGGCGGAGGCTCAGGAACCACAGAGCGTTCATCTGTCCTATACGCTGTATTCTCACTGGCTTGAGGCCGCGCATGAAGACATCGTCATGACCATGACCGATCATGATTACAGTGTTACATCGCAGGCGCGGGCCGGTGGTGTGGTTTCTCTGTTCATGAAGCTGAACGTGGCGAGTTCTGCGAAAGGAATATTCAGGGGGAACGTGGCGGTTCCGCAGATTTATGAAAGTTCCGGCAGGTCTCGTGGCGAGGACCGGCGTGTGACGATTCGCTATACGGACGGGAAGCCGGATTACGCTTCTGTCACGCCGCCTGAGAATGATCGGGAAATCGTTCCGGAGGCTCTGCGTCTTGAGGGAACGAATGTTTTCTCGGCGTTTGTGCAGCTTCTGAGGCAGGTACGGACGACGGGGCGTTGTGATCAGACATTTTCCATATTTGATGGTCTGCGCCTGAGCCGTTTTACTTTCCGGACGGACGGGCAGGGAAGCGTACCGGAGGCGCCGCATGATCGTACGGGGATCGGGCTGCGCTGCGCTTTTTCCGGTTATCAGGTTGCGGGATTTGTGAAGGACAGCCGGCACAGGCAGCAGCTCAGTGAACCGCATGGAGGTATGGTCTGGTTTCAGGATGTGCCGGGTGCGGGTATGCAGGCCGTGCGTATCGAGTTTGACCATCCCAAAACTGGCCGTATGACGATCATTCTCAGTAAAAGTTCAGTGGAAGACGGAGCGGTTTTCGGTTCACCCTGATCGGTCAGCGGAGTGCGGAGAGCGGTTTTTTTGCTCCCGCGAGATAGCAGTCCTGGGCAGCTTCCTGCCGGAACCGGTACAGTCGCGCGGGGCGGCCGGGGCCTGCGGCATCAAACCTGTCTGTCTCGGACAGCAGATTCTGCTGGAGAACGAGGCGGCGGAAGTTCTGCTTGTGCATCAGCCGCCCGGCGAGAGCCTCCATTGCGCTCTGTAGCTGCAGAAGGGTGAATTCCGCAGGCAGCAGATCGAAAACCATCGGCGTGTAGCGAATCCGGGCACGGATCCGGGAGAGTGCGGTGGCGAGAACGCGGCGGTGATCGTGCAGCATCGGCCTGTCTTCCGGCAGAGGCTGTCCTGCTGCGAGTGATTCGCGGACCAGCCCTGCTTCCCACATCAGTTCATAGCGGGCGAGGGCGAGTTCATCGTTCCAGCTGTGTCCGTCCAGCCCGAATGTGGCAGCGCATCTCTGCCAGCGGGTTTCATCCTGTCCAGCCCAGCTGCGCAGATACCGGATGGCAGCGATGAGCTGAGCCGGAACTGCGTTTTGTCTGCGGTCTTCCCAGGGGAAGTAGTCATACAGACCGCAGCGTTCGGGAGAGGGGGACACGCTGGTGGGAAGGCAGGCCATATAGGAAATGCGGACTTTTCGCGGATCTGTTCCCAGAGAGGAATCCGTGAATGTGTAGAGCTGCTCGGTATGGCCCGGGCGAAGGCCCGTCTGCTGCTCGACCTGAAGTCTGAGACTGCGCTGGAGTGAGCGGTGGTCTGACGTGAGCGGTCCTGAGGGAAGCGCCGTGCCCTCCTGTATCGTAACGACGCAGGGCATCTGTGATTCAAGGCTGACCAGAACGGCTACCAGTTCCGTTTCGCAGAGTGCTGCCGCTTTCATCTTCCGTCCGCCATACCGCCTGACGACGGCGTATGTGTTCTGCCTTCTGTCGTGTAGCAGGAGGCTAGGGAGATTCAAGATGAGGGTTGATGCGTGGAGATGTCCTGAACGTGAAGAGAGTGAAGTTTCGTTCATATCCTCTGCAGAAATAAAGATGATGCCTGTTTTTGAATGATTTTTTGCAAAGGGTAATAATGCGGAGCGCGTGACCTCCCGGCATGAGCGGGCCGGAGGATCAGAAAACGTTTGCCTGACGGGAGCAGGATATATACTCGCTGTGAGCATATTGTCTGTGCAGGATAGAATGCCATGTCAGCAACGATTTCTCCCCCGGATATCCGGGATGATCTCTACGGGCCTGTTTCGCGCCTTATGCGCCGGGAGGACTGGGAACGTCTTTATGCCGACGATATTGAGGCGATTCTGCGCCTGAAAAAGACGCGTAACGCCGTGATCCTTGCACATAATTATCAGACGCCGGAGATTTTTCACTGCGTGTCCGATATCCGCGGAGACAGTCTTGCGCTGGCCCGGGTTGCACAGGATGTGGAGGCGGATGTCATTGTCATGGCAGGCGTCCATTTCATGGCCGAGACCGCAAAGCTTCTCAATCCGCAGAAAACCGTCCTGATCCCGGATGATCGTGCCGGGTGTTCTCTGGCGGAGGGGATCACGGCTGAGAATGTCCGGATGCTGAAGCAGACCTATCCGGGTGTGCCGGTCGTGACCTACGTCAACAGTTCTGCGGATGTGAAGGCGGAAAGTGATATCTGCTGTACGTCAGGCAATGCGCGCCGGGTGGTCGAGAGTCTTGGCGTGCCGCGTGTGATCATGATCCCGGACGAGTATCTTGCCCGGAATATCGGTGCCGAGACCGGGATCGAGATGCTGACATGGCCTGCACATTGCGAGGTTCACGAGCAGTTCACGCCGCAGGAAATCCGGCAGTATCGCAGGTTGCATCCTGGCGTCACGGTGATCGCGCATCCGGAATGCCCGCCTGAGGTTGTCGCGGAAGCAGATTATTCGGGATCGACGGCGCAGATGATTGAGTATGTTGCGGAGAAGAAGCCTGAAAAGGTTCTTCTGGTGACGGAATGCTCCATGAGCGACAATCTTGCGGCACAGTTCCGGCAGACGGAGTTTGTCCGGCCGTGCAACCTCTGCCCGCACATGAAGCGTATCACGCTGGCCGGTATCCGGCGTGCTCTGGAGACGATGGAGACACAGGTCACGATTCCTGACGATGTGGCGGATCGGGCGCGTCTTGCGGTCGAGCGGATGCTGGCGGTCTGAGGAGAATGGTGATGTCCGTGCCTGCTCTGTCGCGGCTGCTGTGGGAGCCTGTTGTCCGTGCATCCCTGCTGGAGGATCTGGGCGCGGGCGGGGATGTGACAAGCCAGGCCCTGATGCGGCCGGGACAGGTGCTCCGGGCTTCTTTCCGGGCGCGTGAGCCCGGTGTCGTTGCCGGGCTTGACGGGGCCTGTCTGTCCTTCACGCTGCTGGACCCGCAGGTGCATTTTACGTCTCACAAGGCGGATGGTGAGAGGATCGTGCCGGGTGATATCCTGGCGGTTGTCGAGGGACGTGCCGAAACGGTGCTGAGCGGCGAGCGTACGGCGCTTAATCTGCTGTCCCATCTGAGTGGGATCGCGAGTGTGACGCGCCGGGTCGCGGATGCGATTTCCGGTACCGGGGCCAGGGTCTGCTGCACACGCAAGACATTGCCGGGGCTGAGGGCCGTTCAGAAATATGCCGTCAGGGCCGGTGGCGGTTCGAATCATCGCTATCGTCTGGATGATGCGATTCTGATCAAGGACAACCATATCGCGCTTGCGGGCGGGAATGTGGAGACGGCACTTGCGGCTGCGCGGGAGCGGGCCGGGCATCTGATGAGCATTGAGCTTGAGGTGGATACACTCACCCAGCTTGAGGCTGCGCTGGCCTGTGGCGGAGCGGATGCTTTCCTGCTCGACAACATGACGCCGGAGGAGTTGCGGGAGGCCGTGCGGATGGTGGACGGGCGGGCCGTGACGGAGGCCTCTGGCGGGATCACGCCGGAGACGGCCCGCTCCGTTGCAGAGAGTGGAGTGGACGTGCTTTCGCTTGGCTGGCTGACGCACAGTGTCCGTGCTCTGGATATCGGCCTCGATATCGTCTGACCGTGCGGGTCAGCCGGCAAGCGCGATAAGTTCATGCGGATCTGAGATGATCCTGTCCGCGCCGCTGGCGGCATCGGCGTTGCCGTAGCCCCATGTGACAAAGACGGAGGGTATTCCGGCTTTCCTGGCAGCCGTAACGTCGTTGATGGAATCTCCGATCATGACTGAGGTGTCCGGCTGTCCCTTCGCCTCTGCGATTGTGCCGAGCACATGGTTCGGGTCGGGTTTTCTGACAGGGAACGTGTCGCCCCCGCAGATGGCCGAGAAGTATTTTTCTATATGGCATGCCCTGAGTATGTCCTGAGCCGGGAGAGCGGGCTTGTTGGTGCAGACCGCCATGGCGATGCCGCTATGCCTGAATGTTTCCAGCACCTCGATGATGCCGGGGAAGGGGCGGGACAGGCGTGAGGCGCGCGGGGTGTAAAGCGCCATATAGCGCGCGGTGGCTGTATCAAGCGTGGCATCATCCGGATTCTGCCCGGCATGGGTCAGGAGGCGTCTGACCAGGACGCGAACTCCGTCCCCGATCATGGCACGGACCTGAGCATCAGAGACTGTTCCCAGGCCGGCTTCAGCCAGAAATACCCGGCCGCAATCCGCAAGATCGGGCAGGGAGTCAATCAGTGTGCCGTCCAGGTCGAACACGGCGAGCTTTACGGGTAGTGTCATTTTCTCTCGTCCTGTAAAAACCGTAATCAGATGTGACAGAGCAGGAACGTCTCCGGGTTTGACAGCGTCAGCCCCTTGTCCTACCGGCTTGACCTCATGAAATCACATTCCGCAACTGCTGTAATCCTCGCTGCCGGTCTTGGCACCCGTATGAAATCGGCGCTTCCCAAAGCCATGCAGCCGCTGGCCGGCCGCCCCATGCTGGCAACGCTTCTGGCGTCGGTCCGGGAGCAGTTCGACCGTATTGTCGTGGTGACCGGGCCGGATATGGACGATGTGGCGGCCGTGGCCGGGCCTGAGGCGCAGATTGTCGTGCAGACGGATCGTCTCGGCACGGGACACGCGGCACGACAGGCGGCTGCATGTTTTGGTGAGGGGGATGTTGCGATCCTCTATGCTGATAATCCTCTGATTCTTCCGCAGACCCTGGAGCGCCTGCTGCAGGCGAGAAATTCCGGCCATACCGGCCTGGCGCTTCTGGCCATGCGACCGGCTGACCCGGGCCGGTATGGCCGGGTGATCGTTCGTGACGGGATGGTGGAACGGATCGTGGAATGGGCGGATGCCTCGGAAGAGGAGCGTGCCGTTCCGCTGTGCAATGCCGGGGTGATCTGTGCCCGGGCTGATGATCTGCGCCGCTGGCTGGAGCAGATCGATAATAATAACGCGAAGGGAGAATATTACCTCACGGATGTCGTGGCGCTTGCCCGCAGGGATGGTGTGGCTGTCCGTGCCGTCGAGGCACCGGAGGAGGAGCTGCGCGGTATCAATTCCCGTGTCGAGCTGGCGGAGGCGGAGGCCGTGATACAGACACGTTTCCGTCGTGCGGCCATGGAGGCAGGGGTGACGCTGACGGCGCCGGAGACGGTGTTTTTCTCGCATGATACTTGCCTGGAGCAGGATGTGACGGTGGCTCCGCACGTCGTATTCGGTCCGGGCGTGACGGTTCGCAGCGGAGCGGAGATCCGTGCGTTCAGTCATCTGGAAGGATGTGAGGTCGGCCCGGGATGTATGGTCGGCCCTTATGCGCGCCTGCGCCCGGGAACGCTTCTGGCCCGCGGCGTTCATGTCGGCAATTTCGTTGAGCTGAAGGCAACCGAGATGGCGGAGGGTGCGAAGGCGAACCATCTGACCTATCTCGGTGATGCGTCTGTCGGAAAAGGGACGAATATCGGAGCAGGCACGATCACGTGTAACTATGACGGCTACCTCAAGCACCGTACGCAGATCGGGGCGGGTGCGTTTATCGGCTCGGACTCCATTCTTGTTGCTCCGGTTTCCGTCGGCGACGGAGCTCTGATTGCGGCGTCGAGCATCATTACGGATGATGTTCCGCAGGATGCGCTGGCGATCGGGCGTGCGCGTCAGATCAACAAGCCCGGGCAGGGCGCGCAACTGCGCGCCCTGCTGAAGAAAAAGAAGGAAGAAGGCTGATGTGCGGAATCTGTGGTGTTACCGGTCATCGTCAGGCGACACCGATCATTTTCGAGGGGCTGCGGCGTCTGGAATACCGGGGTTATGATTCGGCAGGGATCGCCACTCTGGATGAGGGGCAGATCAGGCGGCAGCGTGCGCCGGGAAAGCTGGATAACCTGGGAAAAATTCTGGAAGCCCGCCCTCTGACCGGCACGACGGGGATTGGCCATACGCGCTGGGCCACGCACGGCGCGCCAACGGAGAACAACGCGCATCCGCACGGGACCGGACGTGTTGCGATCGTGCATAACGGAATCATTGAGAATTTCGAGGCGCTGCGCTCGGAGCTTGAAGCCTCTGGGCAGGTTTTCGAGACCGAAACGGACAGTGAGACCATTGCCAGACTGGTGGATTTCCATCTGCAGCAGGGTCTCTCACCGAAGGAGGCTGCTTTTCAGGCCATCAGTCGTCTGGAGGGGGCTTATGCTCTGGCGATGATTTTTGCCGGGCATGACGGGCTTCTGATCGGTGCACGGCATGGTGCGCCTCTTGCCGTGGGATACGGCGAGGGAGAGATGTTCCTTGGTTCAGACAGCCTGGCTCTGGCGCCTCTGACCCGCCGGATTGCCTATCTTGAGGATGGGGATCGCGCTGTTCTGACGCGTGACGGAGCGGAGTTTTTCAATGAGGCCGGTGAGGCCGTCGCGCGGCCGGTGCAGACCACGGCGCTCGTTGCCGGAGCCATCGGCAAGGATGGCTACCGGCATTACATGGAAAAGGAGCTGCATGAGCACCCTCTGGTGATCGGGCAGACATTGCAGCGTCTGATTGATCCGGCGCGGAGGCGTGTGGTTCTGCCGGATATGCCGTTTGATCCGGCGGAGGTTTCCCGTGCTGTCATCACGGCCTGCGGATCGGCATTCTATGCCGGAACGGTAGGGCGTTACTGGCTGGAGAGCGTTGCACGGCTGCCTGTGGATATCGATGTGGCCAGTGAGCTGCGCTATCGGGAGCCGCCGCTGATGCCCGGGTCTCTGGGGCTTCTGATTTCCCAGTCGGGAGAGACGGCAGATACGCTCGCGGCGCTGCGTTCTCTGAAGCGTGCGGGGCTGCCGATCCTGTCGGTGCTCAATGTCGAGCACAGCACGATGGCACGGGAGAGCGCGGTTGTGCTCGGCACGGCAGCCGGGCCTGAGATTTCAGTTGCATCCACCAAGGCATTTACGACGCAGCTTACGGTTCTTGCCTGTCTTTCCATCGGATTTGGCCGTGCCCGCGGGACACTTGATGAGAAGCGGGAGGAGGAGCTTGTCTCTGCCCTGATCGATCTTCCGGCAAGGGCGACGGAGGCTTTCCTGCTGGGAGAGGAAATCCGCAGGATGGCGGAGGTCGTCGCGGAGGCACGGGATATCCTCTATATGGCGCGCGGCAGCCTGTTCCCTATTGCACAGGAAGGTGCGCTCAAGCTGAAGGAAATCTCCTACATTCATGCGGAGGCCTATGCTGCAGGCGAGATGAAGCACGGTCCGATCTCTCTGATCGACCGGACCGTTCCGGTGATCGTGACCGTGCCGTCCGGGCCTCTGTTCGAGAAGACGCTTTCCAATCTGCAGGAAGCAAAGGCACGTGGCGGACGGATTCTGGCCTTTACGGATACAGAAGGAGCTCCTCGCCTGAAAGCTGTGGCGGAGCAGGTGATTGCCCTGCCGCGTGTCGATACATTTGTCGCGCCGATCCTTCAGGTCATTCCGCTGCAGATGCTGGCTTATGAGGTTGCGGTCCGTAAGGGCACGGACGTTGATCAGCCGCGCAATCTGGCAAAATCGGTTACCGTCGAGTGAGCCGGTCCTTGCAGGAGGCGGTCAGTCGGATCATATCGGGCATATGGTGACAGTACTTTATTTTGCCGCACTTCGGGAACGGCTGGGGCGCGCGTCAGACTGGATCGATCTGGAAAAACCCCTTCCGGCAGGTGATCTTCTTGCACGTCTGCGTGCAGCAGATCCCGTGGTAGAGGCGGCTTTTTCCGTGCCGGGCACGATCCGTGTTGCGGTAGGGCAGCGTCTTGCCGATGAAGCGACGATTGTGAATCCCGGTGATGAGGTCGCGTTTTTTCCTCCGATGACCGGAGGCTGATATAATATGGCATCGGTGCGTATTCTGGTTTCTGATACTGATTTTGATACGGGCCAGGAGATTTCGGACCTGCTGCAACGATCCGGTGAGGGTGCAGGAGGACTGGGAGCGTTTGTCGGCGTTGTCCGTGGTGGCAGCGGACTTCAAAGCCTGACGCTTGAGCATTATCCGGGCATGACAGAGCGTATTCTCGAAGGCCTCGTTCTGGAAGCTGTCGGGCGCTTCTCACTTTCAGGTTGCACGGTCATCCATCGCGTGGGTTGCATGAACGTTGGCGAGCGGATCGTGCTTGTCCTGACGGCATCAGCACATCGTGCAGAGGCTCTGGATGCAGTCCGTTTTCTGATTGATCGCCTCAAGACCGGTGCACCTTTCTGGAAGAAAGAGCACTATGAGGACGGGGCAGGCAGTTGGGTTGATGCAAGAGAAGCAGACGACTGGGCTGCTGCAAGATGGGATACGGCCTGAAACTATCTCAGGATGATTTTTCCGGGTCCGGCTGGCAGATCATATCTTTTTCGATAAGCAGATTTTTCTGCTGCTTTTCTTTTTCCGGCAGCTGATAGGTGACGTGACAGCTATGTTCGCTGCCGGCTTCCGGATCGGTGTAAGGTCTGTGGGGATTCATCGTGAATGGATAACAGCTGCGGTGAGATAGATCATCGCGCTGAAGCTTTGATCTGTCTTGTCTGAACGCATGGCGATGAGTTTGAATTCCTTGAGTTTACAAAAGAAGTTCTCGATCAGGTGACGCCACTTATACATTTCACGATCGATGATGAGC
>NZ_JAJJND010000067.1 GCF_029759835.1 Acetobacter sp. AN02 | reverse complement strand
CATCCACAGGTCTCCGTAAAGACCAGCGTTGAATCACGTCCAAGCCAGTCTGAGAAGATCTTTTGTCAACAGAACCTGGGGAATCTGAATAAAAGCTTTCCGGACTCAGAAATCGAAAATCTGCTGCGACGTCTCCTTGCGCTGACCCTCGATCCGCGCAGCCTTCTGACCATCGGCAAAACTCAGTGTCACACGCTTTCCCGCACTCAGGGAGGCCGCAGTCGTCACGGGATGCCCGGCATCATCCGTCACCATCGCATAACCACGTGCGAGGACAGACTGAGGAGAAACGCTCTCCAGACGCCCGGCAAGCGCCTCAAGACGCAGCCTGTCCTCCCGGCACAACGCCTCCAGCCGCCCGGCCGGAAGCCTCAGAGCCTTACAGGACGCGGCAGACCGCTCCACAGACCGGCGTATCGCACCGCCAAGCTCTGACCCCGCCAGCGCGAGCTTTCCCGCGCGCTGCGTAATCAGCGCAAGCGGCACCGGCAGATGCCGCTCCGTTTCCACAAGAACGGATCGCTTAAGCGCCATGACCGACGGCAGAGCCATCTCCAGCCGGTGAATCCGGTCATCAAGTCGCATCCTGGCCGTATCCGTCACGGATGAAAGATCAGGAAGCCCCGCCACCGCACGATCCAGCCTCATGCGTCCCGTCTGACACAGACGGGCAAGTCCGCCGGCCATTGCCGCGGCTCTCTGCTCGATCTGTGCAAGAAGATCCAGACGCACGGGAACGGCCATTTCCGCCGCTGCCGTCGGCGTCGGGGCACGACGGTCTGACGCGAAATCGATCAGGGTCGTATCCGTCTCATGCCCGACCGCGGACAGAAGCGGGATCGGACAGGCCGCCGCCGCACGCACCACCGCCTCATCATTGAACGCCATCAGATCTTCCAGAGACCCGCCGCCGCGCGCAACGATCAGCACATCCGGCCGCGGCACCGGGCCATCTGGCGGAAGCGCCCCGAATCCCTCAATCGCAGCCGCAATCTGAGCGGCGGCGCCCTCTCCCTGCACCGCCACCGGCCAGACCAGTATCCGGCGCGGAAACCGCCGGGCAATCGTTGTCCTGATATCGTGCAGAACCGCGCCCTGTGCAGAGGTCACAACCCCCACAATTTCCGGCAGCAGCGGAAACGGACGTTTGCGTGCCTCATCAAACAGACCCTCTGCCGCCAGTTTCTGACGCAGACGCTCGATCCGGGCGAGCATCGCTCCCTCACCCGCATACTCCATCCGCTCGACAATAAGCTGATAGCCCGAACGCTCGCCATACGAGGAGACCTTACCGGTCGCGATGATCTCCAGTCCGTTCTCCGGCACGAGCCCCAGACGGCTGACAGACCCGCGCCAGACAACGCCGGAAATCTTTCCGCCCTCATCCTTGAGCGAAAAATACAGATGCCCCGAGGCATATCTCTTGAATTCGGTAATCTCGCCGCGCACACGCACGCGCCCGAACGTCCCTTCGAGCGTACGCTTGATGGCCCCGGAAATTTCCGAAACCGTAAATTCGGGCGTGTTCCGGCCAGGTGCGGTCCGGGCGGAATCTTCAGAAGGAACGTCAGCCATCAGGGCAGTCTATGCCATGTCAGTCCGGCAGAGAACTCCTCCCCGCCGGACGGTTCGCTCTCAGTCTTTCTTCACCACGGGTTTCGGCTTCGGCAGATCAGGCGCGAGATGCAGCTCTTTCATGCGCGCGGGCTCGATCGTGGTCGGAGCCCCCATCATCAGATCCTCTCCCTGCTGATTGAGCGGGAAGAGCGTGACCTCGCGGATATTCGGCTCATCCGCCAGCAGCATCACCATACGGTCAACCCCCGGTGCCGCACCGCCATGCGGAGGCGCGCCATAGCGGAAGGCATTGAGCATACCGCCGAACCGGGCCTCAACCTCAGACTCGGGATAGCCCGCAATCTCGAACGCCCGGATCATCACCTCCGGCAGATGATTCCGGATCGCTCCGGAGGACAGCTCAATGCCGTTGCAGACGATGTCATACTGATAGGCGTTGATCTCCAGAGGGTTTTTCGTATTCAGCGCCTCAAGGCCGCCCTGCGGCATGGAGAACGGGTTGTGGGAGAAATCGACCTGCCCCGTCTCCTCGTTCATCTCGAACATCGGAAAATCGACAACCCAGCAGAACTCGAATCGGCCTTCCTCAATCAGCTCCAGCTCGGTTGCAATCTTCGTGCGGACCAGACCGGAGAATTTCGAAACCTCACCTTCCGGACCGGCGGCGAAGAACACCGCATCACCCGGCTTCAGCCCGGCTTTCTCACGGATGGCCTCAACGCGCTCCGCTTCCAGATTCTTCGCGATCGGTCCCTTGCCGCCATCAGCGTCGAAAATGATATAGCCCAGACCGCCCGCACCGTTCTCACGCGCCCATGTGTTGAGCTTGTCGAAGAAGGCCCGCGGACGCGAACCGGCTCCCGGAGCCGGAATCGCACGGATACGCCCGCCGGATGCCGCAATCTTCGCGAACAGCCCGAAGCCGGACCCGTCAAACGCCTCCGTCACGTCAGAAATCAGCAGCGGATTACGCAGATCAGGCTTGTCAGAGCCATAGACCGCCATCGCCTCGGCATAGGGAATGCGCCGGAACGGAGCCGGGCTGACCGGACGCCCGCCGCCGAACTCACGGAAAACACCCTCCATCACCGGCTCAAGCGTCGCGAAAACCTCTTCCTGAGTGGCAAAGGCCATCTCGAAATCGAGCTGATAGAACTCACCCGGTGAACGGTCCGCACGCGCCGCCTCATCACGAAAGCACGGAGCTATCTGGAAATAACGGTCCAGACCGCCGACCATGGCCAGCTGCTTGAACTGCTGCGGCGCCTGGGGCAGCGCATAGAACTTGCCGGGATGCAGACGCGCAGGCACCAGAAAGTCACGCGCGCCTTCCGGAGACGATGCCGTCAGGATGGGCGTCTGGAATTCCGTAAATCCGGCCTCAACCATACGATTACGCAGGCTCGCGATCACGCGGGAACGCAGAAACATGTTCTGCCGCACCTTCTCCCGGCGGAGATCGATATAGCGGTATTTAAGACGCAGATCCTCAGGCGTGTTCTCCGAACCCGCCACCTGGAACGGCAGAACCGCAGCCGCGGACTGTACCGTGAACTCCGCCGCACGAAGCTCGATATCGCCGGTCGGCAGGTTGGGGTTGCGCGTGCTCTCCTCGCGCAGGACCACCTCACCCGTCACCGTCACGACACTCTCGACACGGGTCTGCTCAGCCGTCTCCAGCACCGGAGAACCCGCCGGGATCACGATCTGCGTCATGCCCGTATGATCACGCAGATCGATGAACAGAAGTCCGCCGTGATCGCGCTTGCTGTGAACCCAGCCGGAAAGCCGCACGGTCTGTCCGGCGTCACCCGCACGGAGCGCCGCGCAGCTATGGGTACGATAGGGATGCATGGGCAGATCCTGCTCAGTCTGATCAGTCACGGCGGAGAATATATCCGCACAAGGGTTAGGAAGGTCCGGAAAAAGCGTGCCGCGCCCGGACTGTCAACCCTGTGCAGGCAACCCGTACGGCATTACAGCGTTGGGCCGCCGGAAACATAACGCTCAACATAACATTCCGGCCTCTCCCTCCGGACTGTTTTCCCGGAGACATATCATGCGGCGGCGGCGCTGGATTCTGAATCAGATCACGCGAAAACTCTGGTACAGATCCGTGGTCATCGGTTTTCTCGGCATCATGGCCGGCACCGCGGCACTGGTCGTGCAGAAATACTTCCCCGGACATATCTCGGCCAGAGTCGGCGCAAACGCCGTGGACAGCGTCCTGAGCATCATCGCCTCCAGCATGCTGACCGTCACGACATTCTCCCTCAGCGTCATGACCTCCGCCTACGGCTATGCCACCAGCGACGTCACCCCACGCGCGACACGGCTCGTGATGGAGGACAAGGTCGCCCGCAACGTTCTGGGCACGTTCATCGGCTCCTTCCTGTTCAGCATGATCGGCATCATCGCCCTGCGGACCGGCGCCTATAACGAGGAAGGCCGCGTGGTGATGTTCGTCTTCACCGTCGGCGTCGTCATCCTGATCGTCGTCTCCCTGCTGCGCTGGATCGACCACCTCACACGCCTGGGCCGCGTCGGGGAAACCACGGAACTGGTCGAGAAAGTCGCGCGTGAAGCCATCGAGGAGAGACTGAAAACGCCGTGGCTCGGCGGGCTGTGCGGAGACGATATCGAAGAGAAAATGCCCCCCGGCTGTACCGCCGTAAAAGCAGGCTGCGTCGGCTATATCCAGCGGATAGACATGGACCATCTCGCGCGCTGCTGCCAGGACGGCAGACGGCGCATTTTCGTGGATGCCGTCCCCGGCTCCACAACCTATCCCTAGACGATCCTGGCCTGGGTCACCCTGCCGTCAGACCCGGTGGACCGGGAAGAGGAAGAGGCCATCCGCAGGGAAATATACAGCTCATTCTTCATCGGTAATGAGCGCAGCTTCCTGCAGGATCCGCGATTTGGAATGATGGTGCTGGCAAAAGCCGGAGAGCGCGCCCTCTCGGCCGCCATCAACGATCCGGGAACGGCCATCGACGTGATCGGACGCCTGACACGCCTGCTCACCCTATGGTCAGGCATCACCGAAGCACGGGAAAAGTCCGAACCCGAATATCCCTATATCTACGTACCTTCCCTGAAATCCGAAGACCTGTTCGAGGACTCCTTCCTGCTCATCTCCCGGGACGGAGCCGGCCTGATCGAAATCCAGCTGAAGCTGCAGAAAGCCCTGTATTCCCTGTGCCAGATCGGTGATCAGGAATTCCGCAACGCGGCCCTCAAACAGGCCGCCCTGGCATCGGAGCGCGCAAAAACCGCGCTTCCGCCCGTGGACGGGCACAGGCTGGCAGAAGTGACGGAACGCCTGGCAGCCGAGTACGCAGCCCGGACAGCCGCGGAAAAAACTGCCGAGAACGCCCGTGCCTGATCAGATCAGGATGACCCGGCGCCGTCCCCGGCATGCTGCCTGATCGCAACCTCGGCCGCGCGGAACAGCGCGCGGGCCTTGTGCTGCGTTTCCTCATATTCCAGCTTCGGCACGCTGTCTGCAACAACACCGCACCCGGCCTGAACATGCATCAGGCCGTCCTTCACGACAGCCATACGCAGCCCGATACAGGTGTCCATATCCCCACCGGCACCGAAATATCCGATGCAGCCGGCATAGGTCGCCCGGCGGGTGCGCTCCACCTCGTCAATGATCTCCATCGCGCGTATCTTGGGCGCACCGGTCAGCGTCCCGGCCGGGAAAGCAGCGATCAGTGCATCCAGCGCCTCAAGACCGGGCCGGAGCACGCCTTCCACATTGGAGGAAATATGCATGACATGGCTGAACCGCTCGATCACGAACTGCTCGGTCACCTTCACGCTGCCTGACTGGCTGACACGCCCGACATCGTTCCGGCCGAGATCGATCAGCATCAGATGCTCGGCCCGCTCCTTCTCATCGGCCAGAAGATCCGCCTCAAGCCGCGCATCCTCCTCCGCCGTGCTGCCTCGCGGACGCGTTCCCGCCAGCGGACGCACCGTCACCTTCCCGTCGCGCAGCCGCACCAGAATCTCCGGCGATGATCCGACCAGAGAGAAATCCCCGAAATCGAGATGGAACAGAAACGGCGCGGGATTGACCCGGCGGAGCGCACGATACAGCGCCAGGGAGGGAAGCGTGAACGTCGTGGAGAAACGCTGGCTCGGCACCACCTGGAACGCATCACCCGCAGCAATATATTCCTGTATCCTCTCCACCATCGCGCAGAAATCCGCTTCGGAAAACGGAGAGGACGGCACGGGCAGCTCAGCCTGGGGCGGCACGGAAGCCGCCACAGGAACGGGCGCCTCCAGGCACGCACGCGCACGCGCGATCAGCGCCGTCGCCCGGTCAAACGCCTCTCCCGCCTCACCGTCTGCCCCGGGCACAGCAGCTCCGGGACGCACCGGCGCGGCAAGGATCAGCTCATCCGTCACGCCGTCGAAAATCGCGAACAGACCCGGCCGCATCAGCACGGCCTCCGGCAGGTTCAGATCATCGGGCGGCGCATCGGGAAGACGCTCCATCTGCCGCACCATGTCGTATCCGAGATAGCCGAACACCCCGGCCGTCATCGGCGGCAGCCCGTCCGCCAGCTCCAGACGGCTTTCGCTGATAAGATCGCGCAGCCCGTCAAGCGGAGTTCCGGGAACCTCACTGAACGCCTCCGGATCAGTCTCCGGCGTCCGGTTCACCGCCGCCCGGCCGGAATGACAGCGCCAGATCAGATCCGGCTTCAGCGCGATGACGGAATAGCGCCCGCGCGATACGCCGCCCTCCACGCTCTCCAGCAGCATCGTATGCCGCCCGTCATTCCCGTCCAGCTCCTGCAGCCGCAGACAGGCCGCAACCGGTGTCAGCAGATCCGCAGGACAGACGGAAAACACAACCGAAGCCCGCCCCTCCTGCCAGGCACGCACACAGGCCTCGCGGGAAGGAGAAACCGGAGATCCCGAGCGCAGGAAACCGTCATTCATGATCACCATCTCCCAGACCCGCCTGGTTCTGCGCGATCTCCACACCGCGGCTGATGATTTTCGGCTTCGCGACATCGGACAGCGTGCGCACGAACGCCTCCAGAACATCATCGGAGAGCGAGCCGGTCATGCCGTCCCGTATCTGGTTCATGCCGATAATATCGTCTTTCGCCTCGGGATGGACGATGCGGGTCACCGTCACGACGATATAGTTCCCGCTGTCCTCTCCCATGAAGCTTACGCCTGCAGGCATGTTCTGGATCTGCGCGGCAAGATCAGCCGGAATGCCGGCTGATTCACGGGAGCGCGACACCATCACGCCCTTGCTGACCTCAGCCCCCGCCGGCGCAACGGCCGCAATGCCGCCCTTCTCCTTTGCCGCGATATAAAGCCCCGTGGCCTTCACATTCGCCTCATGCTGCATCTGCGCATCGCGCCAGGCTGCAAGCACCCTGATCCTCACCTCATCAAAAGGCGGGAGCTTACCAGGTTCGATCTCATCAACAGAAACGGCAAACCATCCCTCAGACGGCTTTCCCGGCTTGCCCGGAACCTCCGTCAGCACGGCCGGAGCCCCCTTCTTCTGTGCGAAAATCTGTGCCGTAACCGCCTTGCGGATCGCCTCCGAACCCGGCATCGGCGCGGGCTCACCCTCTTTCGTCAGCCCTGCCGCATCCAGAAAGCCCGAAGCCGCCGCAGCCCCCAGATCCGTGGGAATGGAATCCAGATCACCACCGGCAATCACGTCCTGCAGCTTACGCGCGTTCTGCGCCATCGCCTCGGGGGCACCCACCTCGGTCACCTGACGCCGCAGATCCTCCTTCGCCTGATCGAAGGACGTATCATGCGGCGGCGTGATCTTCGTCACGCGGAACACGACCTGCCCCGTCCCGGTCTTCACAGGCCCCGTGACGTCATTCAGCGCGGCACCGAACACTGCCTTCTGCAGCGCCCTGTCCGGCAGGGTCGCAGAACGGGCGTCGGGGAACTCCACCGCAACCAGACCTTTCGCCTGATCACGGACCTGGGCCCAGTCCGCTCCGCCTTTCCACAGGGTCGCGATCGCCTGCGCCGCCGCCTCGTCATTTGCCGTCACCATCTGCAGGCTACGCAGCTCCGGCACATGATAGCGGGAGGACTGCTCATCATAGAGCTTATGCAGGGTGTCATCAGACACGCTCAGAACCCGGGCGACGGTCTCCGGCGACAGCACGACGATCTTCGCGTGACGATATTCCCTGGTCCGGAACAGCCACGGATGATTGCTGTAAAACCGCCTGAGCACGGCCTCATCCGGATCAGCGGGAGCCTCCTGAGACGCGAACGGAATCCGCAGCACATCCGCAACCCGCGTCTCCGTCTCCCAGCCATAGATCCGCGTAATCGCCAGCCTGGAAACCCGTGCCGCCCCCGAAACCGGCCCGAGCATCGCGCGGACGGTCAGCTCGTCACGCATGATATCCAGAAAACGGTTCTCCGTCAGATTCTGCTGGCTGAGATATGAATTGAATCGGGACCGGTCAAACCGCCCGTCCGGTCCGTGAAACACCGGCAGGGAAAAAATCTCATCCCTGATGACATCGTCCGGAACCGTAATCCCGTAACGGCGCGCCGCCTCCAGAAGCTGCTTCTGCCCGATCAGACCGTTCAGAACATCACGCACGATACCGGCGCGGAACATCTGCGGAATCTGCTCCGGCCCGGGCACGCCCAGACGCTGCGCCATTCCGGGCAGCTGCTGGCGCAGCGCCGTCGTCAGCTCCGCCGTCGTCACCTGCCGGGAGCCGACATAGGCCGCAACATCCCCCTTCTCGCTTATTCCTGTCAGAATATCGCCCACACCCCAGCCGACAAAGGCAAGGAACAGTACGGCAGCCAGGATACGCCCGGCCCATGAATCAACGACAAAACGGCGAAGAAGAGAGATCATGCAGAAGTCAGCCTGAAAAACAGAATATTCAATACCCTGGCGCCGATCCGGACGGACCGGGCGGAGACGGGGTACCATATGCGCCAGGAACGCACTTGACCAGAAGGCGGACAATTCCGCCCCGCTCATCCGGTCGCCCTTATGCCAGCAGAACATACGGAGCTTGCCCCGTCTCCGCCCGTGGGCTACTCCTCGCCACTGACAGAAACTGAAACGCGTCTGCCCGCCGCCCCCGTCATACCGGTAAGAACCGGCAGGGAAAACGGGCGGGAGCGCAGCACGGGGTGGCGTCATGAGCAGACAGATCATTGTCGGCAACTGGAAAATGAACGGACTGACAGCGGACTCCGCAGAGCGCGCCCGCACGATCGCGGCCGGGCTTCCCGCCGGAAGCTCCGCAGAGGTCGTGATCTGCCCGCCCTTCACCCAGCTGGCCGCCCTCGCCTCCATCGTAAAGGACACCCGCGTCGGACTTGGCGCGCAGAACTGCCACAAGGATGAGAAAGGCGCGCATACGGGCGACATCTCCCCGCAGATGCTGACCGATCTTGGCGTGTCATATGTCATTCTCGGACATTCCGAACGCCGCCAGAACCACGGCGAGATCGACGAGACCGTGCGTGAGAAGGCCGTCGCGGCCACGAAAGCCGGACTGACACCGATCGTCTGCATCGGAGAGACGGAAGACCAGCGCCAGTCCGGAGAAACACAGAACACCCTGGGATGGCAGATCAAGGGATCGCTGCCCGACGGATTCTCCGGCATCCTGGCCTATGAACCCATATGGGCGATCGGAACCGGCCTCGCCGCCACGCCGGACGACATCCGCGAAACACTGAGCTTCCTCCGCGCGGAGCTGATCCGCCAGTTCGGAGAGACCGGAAAATCCATCTCCATTCTTTATGGCGGCTCCGTCAGCGCGGATAACGCTGCCGAAATCCTCGCCATCCAGGATGTGGGCGGCGCACTGGTCGGCGGCGCAAGCCTCAAGCCCGACGCCTTCCTCTCCATCGTCCGCGCAGCCTCGGCAGGCTGACCGCGCTCTTTATGCATAACCGGAACCGTTCATGACCACCGTCCTCCTGATTCTGCACCTCTTCGTCACGGTCGCCCTGATCGCCACCATCCTGATCCAGCGCAGCGAGGGCGGCGGACTGGGAATCGGCAGCTCCCAGGGCATGGGCGCGTTCATGACCGGCCGCGGCACGGCCAATCTGCTGACACGCACCACCTCGGTCCTCGCCGCCATCTTCATGGTCCTCTCGCTCTCTCTCGCGGTTCTCAATCGCGGCGCGCTGTCCTCCTCATCGCACGACATCCTGGCCTCACCGCCGCCCGCCGCTCCGGCAGCAGCCACGCCCACGACAACAGCACCTGCAACAGCGACAGCTCCGGCAGCCTCAGCACCGCAGCAGCACTGACGACAGATCCCGCCTCCCGGATCCGCGCAGCCGGACGGAGAAAATATGCCGGAACGAACAGGCCCTGGCAGACCCGCCGGCACCTCCCTCCCCCGTATAGCTATCCGTACAGATGCTATCTCAACTCCTCCTGCGCCATCACACCGGTCAGAATCGTCAGCTTTAACCGAGACCGGCTCCGAGAGGCGCTGATCCAGCCCCCCCTGCTCCAGAACGACATGCTGATGAAGTCCATCGCCGATATCCGGGTCTCACAGCGTCACGCGCTGATGCTGACCGAGCAGCCCGCAGGACGCAGGCTGGCCGTATTCCTCCTCGAATTCATCCGCTCACCAGATTGTTTCCGGCAGGATACAGGCATCCTCACCCTGCTGGTCACGCGTGAGGACATCGCAGAATATCTCGGCATGACCACCGAAACCCTCAGCCGGCCCCTGACGGAACTCGTCCGCCTGAAGCTTGTAGAGCGCGTCTCCCTCCGCGAACTCCGGCTCTGCATCAGCGGCCTGGAACAGTTCGCCGGGGAAGCCCTGCACCCGTAAGACCACCGCAACCGAAATTTCCCTGATTCCGCCCTTCCATCCCCCCCGCCCGGCGGTGTAGGGAAGCCTTCCATGACGCGATTCATTTTCATCACCGGCGGCGTGGTCTCCTCACTCGGAAAGGGAATCGCTTCAGCGGCTCTCGCGGCACTCCTCCAGGCACGCGGATACAAGGTCCGCCTGCGCAAGCTCGACCCGTACCTGAACGTCGATCCCGGGACCATGAGCCCCTATCAGCATGGCGAGGTTTTCGTCACGGATGACGGCGCGGAAACGGATCTCGATCTCGGACATTACGAGCGCTTCACCGGCGTCAACGCCACTCGCGCCGACAACGCAACCACCGGCCGGATCTATTCCGACGTCATCGCCAGAGAACGCCGCGGAGACTATCTCGGCGGAACCGTGCAGGTCATCCCGCACATCACCGACGCCATCAAGGAACGCGTCGTCGCCGAGACCGAAGGCCTGGACTTCGTCCTCGTCGAAATCGGCGGCACGGTCGGCGATATCGAAAGCCTGCCCTTCCTTGAGGCCATCCGGCAGCTCCGCAACGATCTCGGCACGGACAACACGCTGTTCGTGCATCTGACACTGCTGCCCTGGATTCCCTCCGCAGGTGAGCTCAAGACCAAGCCGACGCAGCATTCCGTCAAGGAACTGCAGAATGTCGGTATCCAGGCCCAGATCCTGCTCTGCCGCTGCGACCGGCCGATTCCCGAGAACGAACGCCGGAAAATCGCGAATTTCTGCAATGTCCGCCCCGAAGCGGTCATCGCTGCCCGCGACGTGGACACGATCTATGCCTGCCCGCTGTCCTATCACGCGGAGGGCATGGACACGGAAGTCCTGCGCTACTTCAATCTCCCCTTCGATCAGGAGCCGGATCTCTCGGCCTGGCAGCGCATCGTCAGCGCCCTGCGCGACCCTGAAGGGGAGGTCCGCATCGCCGTCGTCGGCAAATACACGGCAATGCTCGACAGCTATAAATCCCTGATCGAAGCCCTGCTGCACGGCGGGATCGCCAACCGCGTGAAGGTCCGGCTCGACTGGATCGAGGCCGAGGTGTTCGAGAAAAACAGCGGCGCCATCGCGCAGCTGAACGATGCACACGGCATCCTCGTGCCCGGCGGCTTCGGAGAACGCGGCTCGGGCGGCAAGATCGAGGCCGTGCGCTACGCACGCGAGAACGGCATCCCCTTCCTCGGCATCTGCTTCGGCATGCAGATGGCCGTGATCGAATGCGCCCGCAACCTCGCGGGCATCACGGATGCCTCCTCCACCGAATTCGGTCCGGCAAAGGAACCGCTGGTCGGACTGATGACCGAATGGGCACGCGGCAACGAGATGCTCCGCCGCCGTGAAGGCGGAGAACTCGGCGGCACGATGCGCCTTGGCGGCTATCCCGCAAAACTCGCCGCCGGATCACGCGCTGCGGAAATCTACGGCAAAACCGAGATCCGGGAGCGGCACCGCCACCGCTACGAGGTCAACGTGCATTACCGCGACCGCCTGGAGCAGACCGGCCTCCGATTCTCCGGCATGTCTCCTGACGGAATTCTGCCGGAAGTCATCGAATACCCCGATCACCCCTGGTTCGTCGCCGTGCAGTACCACCCGGAACTGATCTCCCGCCCGTTCGCCCCCCACCCGCTGTTCTCCGGCTTCATCGGTGCGGCACTCAGCCGGTCGCGCAGCACATGACCCCTCAGAAAACAGTCCGGGCCGGGCAGTTGCAGATCGCCGCAAACCTGCCCTTCGTCCTGATCGCCGGCCCCTGTCAGATCGAATCCGCCGCCCATGCCATGGGTATGGCCGCAGCACTCACGGAGATCTGCACCGATGCCGGAATCAGCCTGATCTATAAAAGCTCGTTCGACAAGGCCAACCGCACCAGCCTCAATGCGGGCCGCGGCGTCGGCATGGATCAGGGCCTTACGATTCTCTCCGATATCCGCAGCAGATTCGGCCTCCCCGTACTGACGGACGTACACGCACCGGAGCAGTGCGCACCTGCAGCACAGGCCGTGGACGTCCTGCAGATCCCCGCCTTTTTGTGCCGCCAGACAGATCTTCTGCTTGCCGCAGGCGAGACGGGCGCTGCGATAAACGTAAAAAAAGGCCAGTTTCTCGCGCCCTGGGATATGAAGCACGTTGCCGCCAAGATCGCCTCAACCGGCAATGAGAACATCATGCTGTGCGAACGCGGCACGAGCTTTGGCTACAACACCCTCATCAACGACATGCGCGGCCTGCCGATCATGGCGGAAACCGGCTGGCCGGTGATCTACGACGCAACCCACTCCGTCCAGCAGCCGGGCGGCCTGGGCGGCGCGTCGGGCGGACAGCGGGAATTCGCCCCCATACTGGCCCGTGCGGCACTGGCCATCGGCGTGGCCGGTATTTTCATGGAAACGCATGAAGACCCGGACCGCGCCCCCAGCGACGGCCCGAACATGGTCCCGCTGCGCGATCTGCCCGGAATCCTCAGCCGGTTCCAGCAGATCGACAACCTGGTCAAAAGCTTCTGAAACCGACGGCTGCTCTCCTGCAGCCCGTCAGCTGCGAGAGAACACATCTCGGAAGAACTTGCCCGCCCATTCTGATCTCCGCACTAGCCCTAGCAGCCTGTCGGGTTGGGGTACTCTGTGAAGTGGTGATGTTGTAAGGTGGTGAGATGAGCAGCTTCATCCCGTT
>NZ_JAJJND010000066.1 GCF_029759835.1 Acetobacter sp. AN02 | reverse complement strand
GATTGCCCATTCCTCGTCCAAAAGCCCAATCCGCTCGCCCAACGATGCCTCCAAAAGGCAGCGTTGAATCAATCACAAACGTTACTGTCAACCTTTGTCCACGAAGCCTAACCTTGGTGATCTTTAATCAGATACAGGCCGGAGATAGGGACAGGCCGGCTCAGATCATGGCATGAGGGTATGGAACGTCTTTTTTCTTTTCTGCTCAACGCACAGAACTACTCCCTGCACGCGGGCTCATCCTGTCCGCTATGGCAGGAGCCGTCGCAGCCGCCAGACTGCTCACATACAGTCGCGCCGGAACGGTACTGAAAATACTGCTGTTCAGCCTGATCGTCAGCATCACGAACATCTACGCGTTCAGCGCCACCCTCTCGGGCCTCTACCCGGGAATCCGGCAGCATATCCAGCTCCCGCGCATCCTGAACGGCCTGCTGATTGTCGCAGCCAGCTCCGCCCTCAGCGCATGGATATTCCTCAGAACCCGACGCAGCATCCGCAACGTGATCATCTCAGGATCCCTCCTCGCCTGCGGCATGTCATGCTCGGTCTTCAGCATCCTCGCCGAAGCAGTCCGGCCCTTCGTGCTGGCCTACGATTTGCGGACCATCCTCATCACCGTCGTCATCGCCTCACTTCTCAGCGGCTGCAGCTTGCGGGAGCTGGACCGGACGGACCGCACCTATCACGGCATCCTCTTCTCTGCACTGCTCGCCGTCATACTCATCATGATGCCGATCAGCTCCATCGGCTCGATCCTGCCCTTCGGAGAATGGATGAGCGCACGCGCAGGAAGCCCGCAAAGCCCGATTTTCTTCCCCGTCACCGTCATCGCCGGCTCCGAGCTGCTGGTGATCCTCCTGCTGACCTCCGTCGCCTCCCTGCTGATCTCAGACTCGCGGGCGCACAGCAGCGCGCGATCAGCGCTTCCGGCATCTGGCGGACTCCACATTTGAAGGACTGCTGGTCTGCCGGGACAACGACTTCATGGCCCGCGTCGGCGGAGACGAATTCATCATCGTGCAGAACGGGATCCAGAGCCTCATCGACAGCCTCAAAGCCCCCGTCCGTATCGGAGAGAACGACGCACTGATCGGTGTCAGCGTGGGCATCGCCCTGTGCCCGCGCGACGGAACGACAGCAACGGAAGTCCTCAAAAGCGGCGATATCGCCATGTACCGCGCCAAACGCGCCGGAAAGGGACAGGCATTCCTCTATCAGCCGGATATGGACACCGATGTCCGCAGCCGCTGCGAACTGGAGCACGACCTGCGTCTCGCGATCGAGCGGGAGGAACTGAGCCTGCATTACCAGCCGCTTGTGGATTCCTCAGGCCGCATCGCCGGATACGAAGCCCTCGCCCGCTGGAACCACCCGACCCGCGGCATGGTCTCACCCGCCATCTTCATCCCCCTGGCCGAGGAAAGCGGACTGATCATCCCCCTGGGAAAACAGATCCTGCTCTCCGCCTGCCAGACCGCCGCACAATGGCCCGCCGGCCTGACCGTCGCCATCAATATCTCCGCCGTTCAGGTGGAACGCTCGGACCTCACCGGACAGATAAAGGCCACGCTCGAGGAAACAGGCCTCGATCCCCACAGGCTGGAACTGGAGGTGACGGAAAGCATGATGATCGAGAATACGGATGAAGCCCTGAGCTTCGTCGCCCGGATGCATGCCCTCGGCGTGAAAATCGTGCTGGATGACTTCGGAACCGGCTATTCCAGCCTGTCCTATCTGCAGCGCGTTCCCTTCGACAAGATAAAGATCGACCGCAGCTTCATCGACCGGATGGCCGACGATGCCAGCGCACGGACCATCGTGGAGTCCATCATCGGCATGAGCCACAGACTGCATCTGCGGGTCACGGCAGAGGGAATCGAGACCAGCGAACAGCTCGCCCTCCTGCTCCAGACAGGCTGCGACGAGATGCAGGGCTTCCTGCTCGGCCGCCCGATGCCCGCCACACAGATCCGGGCAGATTCCCCCCTCTCCGCACAGATCGGCCATCTTCTCACAAGCCGTCACACCTCCGCCCGGCCGCAGCCGGAGCAGACACCTCCCGCAGCAGAGACGGAGCGCCAGAGAAACAAACCGGCCTCCGCATTGCGGTCCCTGTCCTGAGGATCATGACAGATTTCTGAACCCCGTCCCCGCAACAGGGTTCAGAGATTGCCCGGAAGGCACGAATAAAGCACACTCACCCCCATGACACCGCCGACCGGCTTCGTGCCCTCTCATGCCCCGTCCTCTCCGGCCCGCCAGGCGCTGGAAACCGCACTCAGGCAGACCGGCATCGATATCGCCCCCGCCGAGGAATCAGCCCTGCTGCGGCGTATCGCCCGCTCCCTTACGCCCGGCGCCACAGACATCCCCGAAACGACATTCCTGACCGTGCTGTGCGCCGTGCGCCGCAAGAGATGGACCTCGCGCCTGATGGACCTCACCCGCAGGGAAGGACGGATCTGGCTCACACGGGACATCCTCGAACAGACCGCCGCCGCCATCACGGACCCCCGCGCAAATGATCAGGACCTGCTCGGCGCGCTCGTCCTCGTCATGCGTGAGCACTTCCGCACCATGGGCGGAACCGCGGACAGAGCCCTCGAAAACATCAGGGCAGACCTCCTCGATACCGGCCGCGTGCTCTCCCCCGCACAGACCGCAACCCTCGCCCGCGATGTGGCCGGCGCCTTCTCGCTGCAGGATGCCTCAGCCTTCGCCAGCGCGGCGGAATCCCGGGAAACACGGCGCGAGACCGAAGAGGCGGATATCGAGCGCGAAGGCCGCCGCAGACGCCGGGATGAAGTCTCCCGCCTGCGCGACTGGGAAAAAAGCCTCGTGCCCTTCAGGGACGTCCCCGGCCTGCTGCACTGTTCCCGCCGGGAAGCCCTCCGCTGGGTTGCCGAAAACCGCCTGCCGGTCGCCCGGAAACAGCGCCGGGAAGACGGCGTGGAAGTCTGGGAATTCGATCCCGCCGAACTCATGGCGCTGCGGGCGAAACTGCCCGAATGGCGCAAGGGCAGCAGCGAGGACAGCAGCCGGAAGGAAGGAAAATACGGCCGCACGACCTTCTCCCTGCGTGATGCCCCGGATGTCGGCAAACGCGTCCCGAATGCCGTGCTCGCACGCGTCGCCTCACTGGACCGCTACGCCGCCCATTTCCGCACCGCCCGCTCGCTCAACCGCCGGATCACCCTGGTCACAGGCCCCACCAACAGCGGCAAGTCCCACACGGCTCTCGACGCCCTCGCCAAAGCCGAAAGCGGCCTCGCCCTCGCGCCCCTGCGCCTGCTGGCCCACGAATTCCGCGAATCTCTGGCCGCACGCGGCGTGGAGGCTTCCCTCGCCACCGGAGAGGAACGCATCACCATCCCCGGAAGCCGCCACCTGGCCGCAACCGTCGAGATGTGCCCGTTCGCGCAGCCGGTCGATGTCGCCGTGATCGACGAAGCTCAGATGCTCTTCGATTCCGATCGCGGCGCCGCCTGGACCGCCGCCATCATGGGGGCACCCGCCCGCCACCTCTTCGTCCTCGGAGCGCCGGACTGCATACCGATGGTGCGCCGGATCGCAGAACTCTGCGGAGACCCGCTGGACGAGGTCACGCTGCAGCGCAAAAGCCCGCTGACCGCCGCATCCCATCCCGTCCGCCTCCAGGAACTCCGGGCCGGAGACGCACTGATCGCCTTCTCCCGGCGGGAAGTCCTGGATCTGCGCGCCGCCCTGATGGAGCGCGGCCGGCGCGTGGCCGTCGTCTACGGCGCCCTAAGCCCCGAAGTCCGCCGCGCGGAAGCCGCACGCTTCAATTCCGGCGCGGCAGATATCCTGATCGCCACGGACGCCATCGGCATGGGACTGAACCTGTCGATCCGCCGCGTGGTCTTCGCCTCCCTGCGCAAGTTCGACGGACGGGAAACCCGCGATCTGTCCTTGCAGGAAGTCAAACAGATCGGAGGACGCGCCGGACGATTCGGCAAGCACGAGGAAGGCATCGTCGCCGTCCTCGCCGGATCGGGCAGCCCGTCCTTCATAAAAACCCGCCTGAGCGCCAGTCCCGAATATCCGGATGAACTCCGTCCGCTCGTACAGCCCGATGCGGATATTGTCCGGGCCATCGCCGCGGAAATCGGCTCAGACAGCCTCTTCGGCGTTCTGGCCCGTATCAGACGCGCCGTACTGAGACGGGACGATCCCAATTATCGCCTGGCAGATATGGAGCAGCCCTTCGCCATCGCCTCCGCGCTGGAAGGAATCGAAGGGCTGGATCTGACACAACGCTGGACCTATGCCATGTGCCCGGTCGATGACCGCGATAACGGCATCCGCCGCCTCACCGGATGGGCCGCCAGCCACGCACAGGGACAGGTCATCCCGCCTCCGGGCACCGGACGGCTCCCCTCCCCCGATCGCGCCGGACGCGAGGAACTGGAACGCGCGGAAAAACGGCATAAACGCCTCGTCGCATGGCGCTGGCTCGCCCTGCGCTTCCCCGACGCCTATCCGGACCGGGAAGAGGCCGAAATCACCACCCGGCAACTCAATGACTGGATTGAGGACGTCCTGCGCCAGCAGAGCCGCGCCAGAAGAAAAAACTGAGAAGAAAAAGCTGAACCGCCTCAGCCCAGAAGAATCCACAGCCGGAACAGAAGATTCTCCGCACGGTACAGACGCCGCAGCCCCGGCCACCGCCGGAATATCCACAGACGAAGCATCCGCGGACCATTCGCCGCCCTGAGGATCGCACCCAGCATATTCCGCGTTTCCGCAGACAACTCCTCGATACGCATCAGCCAGCTCAGATTGGAGCGAAACACCTGCATGAACCGCCGCGGTCCCCGCCGCAAAGCACTCAGGGCACGCCGGAAAAATGAAGGCGGCGCCCCGACCGCATTCCCGCCATGCTGCCGGTACAGCACAACCGGCTGCTGATCCGTCAGCACCTGCCCGCCCGCCGCAGACACCAGAAGATACGCCCACCAGTCATGCAGAATAAGCGGCGGCGGCTCATGACGGAGCAGAAGACGCCGCGCCGCATCATTGAGCATCACCGTACAGCCCGTCGCAATATTTCCCGTCAGAGCCGCAAGAAGATCCGGATGCTCCGGCAGCTCCGGAGAAACCCCGAACGGGGTCAGATGCCGGTCCGTCAGGGTCTGCCGGGCACAGTACAGACCCGGAACGCCCTCCGGCACGCGTGCCAGAGCCGCTGCCCCCCGGGCCAGCTTGTCAGTAAGCCAGACATCATCCTGATCCGAAAATGCAATCATCCCGCCTTCAGGAGCCTGAGACAGAAGATGGAGATAGGACGCAAAAATCCCCATCCGCTCCTGGCTGAACCGGACAGATGCAGGATCCTCAGCCTCCTCGCACCGCCCGGCGCCACGATGCATCTGAAAGGACTGCATGATGCTGTATGAGGCATCGGACGAGCCGTCATCGCGCCACAGCACGGACCAGCCCTTCAGACTCTGATCCAGAAATGAATCAAGCTGACGGTTGAGAAACGCCTCGCCATTACAGACCGACAGCAGGATCGTCACGGGCGGATGCCGCTCACCCGCTCCCTTTCCACCCGCCAGAATCTCAGGGCGCCATCCGCCACCCGCCCGTCCTGAAGAAGCCGACGAAGAATCCGTATCACGGGTCATGGCAGCATGAAGGAAAGGCCCGGCCTGATCGGAATGATCAGACCCCGCCCCTCTCGCCGAACAGCGTATCCACCGTGCGCTTCACGCTGTCCTGCCACCGGGGCATCCGCACACCGAATACACGGGCCAGCTTGCCATTATCCATGCGCGAATCCGCAGGACGCTTCGCCGGGGTCGGCCAGTCCTCCGTGCGGATCGCCGCCACCTCAGGCATCGCCTGCCCGTGCAGCGCCGCATTCCTCAGGGCCTCGACCGCCAGCTCATGCCAGGTCGCCTCACCGGTCCCGCAGGCATGGAAAATCCCGGCATACTCCGCTTTCCACCCGTCCTTCTCAATCAGATCGAGAATGGCAAGAATGGCCCGCGCCAGATCGTCCGAACTCGTCGGATTGCCGCGCTGATCACCCACAACCTTCAGTTGCGGATTCTTCGCCCCGGCTCCGATCATCGTACGGACGAAATTCTTCCCGTGAGCGGAATAAACCCAGGCTGTGCGCAGGATGATGGCATCAGGATCTGCCGCCAGAACCTTCTGCTCCCCCTCCGCCTTGGTCCGCCCGTAAACCGTCACCGGAGAAACCGGATCGGTCTCGACATACGGCGCATGCTTGTCCCCGGAAAAGACATAATCCGTGGAGACATGGATGAACGGAATATCCAGCCCCGCGCATATCCCCGCAAGAACGGCCGGACCGGTGCTGTTCGCAGCCTCGGCACCCGCCTGCTCCGTCTCCGCCAGATCAACCGCCGTCCATGCCGCAGCATTCACAACCGCCGCAGGCCGCACACGCTCAATAACCTGCGCAATCGTCTCCGGACGCTCGAAATCGAACTCCGGCCGCCCCGTCACATGGATGCGCGCGCCGCCAAGAGCCGCCAGAGACGAGGCAAGCTGTCCCTTACCACCGGTGGCAAGAACAGGGCCTCCGCCCACAGGAAAAACAGCCATCAGTATCTGAACCAGTCTTTTGCTGCGGAAAACTCAGGAGCGACAAGATCCTTCTCGGAAAGAACCGCCTCCTCCGGCTTCACCGGCCAGTCAATCGCCAGCTCCCGGCTGTTCCAGATCACGGCCCGCTCCGACGCCTTGTCATACAGCCCCGTACATTTGTACTGAACCTCGGCATTCCCCGTCAGCGTGCAGAACCCGTGCAGAAATCCCGGCGGAATCCAGAGCTGGGACCAGTTCTCCTCAGACAGCTCCGCCGCAACCCACCTGCCATAGGTCGGAGAGCCGGTCCGCGCGTCCACCGCCACATCCCAGATCGCCCCTCTGGTGCAGCGCACCAGCTTGCCCTGAGCATAAGGCGCAAGCTGACAGTGCAGACCGCGCACGACGCCTTTCTGCACCGACAGGGACTGATTATCCTGGACGAAAGGCAGGTCGATCCCCGCCTCCTTCATCCTCTGGATGTTATAGGTCTCAGAGAAAAAGCCCCGGTTGTCGGAAAAGCGCGGCGGCGTCACCAGTATGACGTCCGGAATCGCAAGACGCTCTGCTTTCATCGTAAACCTGCTTCCTGTTTTTCATGATCGACAGACACCGGACAGAACCGGCTGATCAGAGCGCATGCCCGCCATGACCGGCTGAGGACAGCTCCAGCAGCAGACGACCAAGCTCCGTCTTCTTCATCTTCTCGGCATGCCTGCGCAGCTGATCCGCGGTGATATGCCCCAGACGGAACGCAACCTCGGCCGGAGACCCGACCAGCATGCCCTGCCGCGCCTGGATCGTATGCACGAACTGGCTCGCCTGCAGCAGACTCTCCGGAAGACCGGCATCAAGCCAGGCACAGCCACGGCCCAGACGGTCCACATGCAGACTGCCCTCTTCCAGATAGAAGCGGTTGAGATCCGTGATCTCAAGCTCTCCGCGCGGAGAAGGCTGCACCTGCTGAGCAAAATCATACACACGGTCATCATAGAAATAGAGACCGGTCACAGCCCAGTTCGACGTCGGATTCTCAGGCTTTTCCTCAACCCCCAGAGCACGCCCGTCCTCATCGAAGGTCACGACGCCATAACGCTCCGGATCACGCACCTGATAGGCAAAAACCGTCGCCCCGCGCGGACGGCGGGCCGCCGCACGCAGCAGAACCGACAGATGATCCGCAAAAATCAGATTGTCTCCCAGCGCCAGAGCACAGGGATGACCCGCAAGCCAGTCCCCGGCAATCAGAAACGCCTGAGCAATACCATCCGGATTGGGCTGGACACGGTAGCTGAACGTCACGCCGAACTGGGAACCGTCGCCCAGCAGACGCTGGAACTGCGGCATGTCCGCCGGAGTGGCAATGATCATGATATCCCGGATTCCGGCCAGCATCAGCGTGGTCAGCGGATAATAGATCATCGGCTTGTCATATACCGGCAGCAGCTGCTTGCTGACCGCAAGAGTCATCGGATAAAGCCGCGTGCCGGAACCCCCGGCCAGCAGAATACCCTTCATCGGTTTGAGGTCAGCACTCATCAGGCAGCTCCTTTTCCCAAAGTCTCCGCCTGATTCTGCCCGCCATTCGCGAGATGACCCAGACGCTGGCCGGTATAGCGGCGGGAACGGATACCCTCCCACCAGGAACGGTTATCGAGATACCACTGCACCGTACGACGGATGCCCGCGGTAAAGTCATGCCGGGCTTTCCAGCCCAGCTCCTTTTCCGCATGAGACGCATCGATCTCATAGCGGAAATCATGACCCGGACGGTCGGACACATACCGGATCAGACGCTCGCGCGGACCAGCCTGATCAGGCACGAGTTCGTCCAGCACGCCGCAGATGGACTTCACAACCTCGAGATTCGTCCGCGGCTGACGCGCCCCGATGGCATAGGTCTCGCCCGGCTTCCCGCGCTCGACCGCAAGAACCAGCGCCTCAGCATGATCCTCGACAAACAGCCAGTCGCGGACATTCTCGCCCTTGCCGTAAACCGGAAGCTCCTTCCCCTCGATCGCGTTGATCGTCACGAGCGGGATCAGCTTCTCGGGAAAATGCCAGATTCCATAATTATTCGTCGTGTTCGTCACGAATGCCGGCAGGCCATAGGTATGATACCAGGCACGCACCAGATGATCTGACGCCGCCTTACTCGCCGAATACGGACTGCGCGGGTCATACGGCGTCGTCTCGGTAAACGGAGGATCAGACAGCTCCAGCGCCCCGAACACCTCGTCCGTGGAAATATGATGGAAACGGAACGCCTCACGCGCCTTCGGATCCAGACCGGACCAGTAGGAACGGGCCGCCTCGAGAAGCGTATATGTCCCGGTCACATTGGTCTGGATGAACACGCCGGGACCGTCAATCGACCGGTCCACATGGCTCTCGGCCGCAAGATGCATCACCGCATCGGGACGGAACGTCCTGAACAGCTCCCCCAGAGCCGCTCCGTCGGTAATGCTGACCTGCGCGAATCCGTAGCGATCCGAAACAGAGACCTCCGCAACAGTCTCAGGAGAGGCCGCATAAGTCATACAGTCGACGTTCAGGACATGATGATCAGTCTGCCTGATCAGATGCCTGACGACGGCGGAGCCGATAAAGCCGCAGCCGCCGGTAAGAAGAATTCGCATACAGACCAATCCGTCAGAGGAACCGGCTGTGCAGCCGGTTACACATATTCGTTTCCGTGTATAATCCACAATCTGCTCGCTTTCCAGAACAGCAGTCCTGTTTTTTGGAACCGTCTCTGACGCGAACAGGAAGGAAGCATTAAGAACAGTTGTGGCACGTTTATGGCCCGCACCTGTCATTCCGGAGATCGCCTTTTGTTTGCCGACAGCCAGACCTCCTCTCTGCTCAGGGTCCTTCACCGCCCTGACCTGCTGACCGTCGCTGCCGGCCTCCGGCTCCGGACGGACCCCGCGCCGCTGCCCGTCCCCTTCCGCATCGCTCCCGACGGCGCCATCACCTTCAGTCTCGATATCGCCGACGAAAACCTCTGCGCGGTCTGCCTCAGGCACGCAGCCGCCCTGACAGACGGACTTGCCGCCCGGACAGACGGCGCAGACCCCCGCCACCTCATCTTCCGCGCCGTCTTCGCCGCCACACGGATCGCCGTCCTTGCCGCCGCGGAAGACGGCGTCATCCTCAGCGATACAGGCGTCTTCGCCGGTGCTTTCTACGCACCGATGCTGCCCCTGGCAGACGACTCCGCACCCGCGCCGGACATCCTCGCGGGCCTCTGGCCGTCGCTCAGCCGGCTGCTCCCGGAACAGACCCGGCCCGATATGTCCGCCGCAGATGCCACGGCACTGCATGACTGGCTGCAGCGATGTAATGACTGCCTCCGGCCGGCAGACCTGCTCATGCGTCAGGGCGGCGATGCCCGGCTGAAAATCGATCCGCAGACCGGGCTGAACCCCTATGGCTGCTCCCACCGCCCCCGCCCGTGGGCCATCACCTTCGCCTCAACCACCGCCTCCTTCCCATCCGAACGCGGTTTCGCCGCAGCGGAAGCCGCCGGAAAACGCCTGTTCCTCGCCTGTATCGAAGACAGAAAGGACGAGGAACTCCGAAGTCTCGCCAGGGAAACACGGAGCTTCCTTGCCGGCTTCCACGGCCTGCCCGATGCGGATCACGTCATTCTCGCCGCCTCCGGCACGGACTGCGAACTCGCCGCACTGGCCATCGCCCGGACCGGCGCAGGCAGCCGTCCCCTGAGCAGCATCGTCATCTCCTCGGCCGAAACCGGCAGCGGCGTCCCGCTCTCCGCACAGGGCCGCCATTTCGCGCAGGAAACCGCTCATGGCGCATCCGTCACACGCGGCGCATTCATCGACGGCTTCCCCGACACCACCACTATTGAGGACCTGCCCGTCCGGCACACGGACGGCACCCCCCGGTCCGCCGCGGATATGGCCCGCACCTGCCAGGAACTCACGGCCCGGCTCATCAGTTCCGGACGTCACGTGCTGCTGCACCGGCTGGACATGTCCAAAACAGGCCTGTCCGCCCCGGACGGCAGCACACTCACCGGGCTGCTGAGACAGTTCCCGGAGCACCTCGATATCGTAATCGATGCCTGCCAGACCCGCTTTGCAGACGGTCAGACGGAAGCCTTCCTCGCACAGGGATACGCCGTCATGATCACCGGCTCCAAATTCTTCACCGGCCCGCCCTTCTGCGGTGCCCTGCTGCTGCCCGGATCATGGTACCGCCGGGCCGCAGCCGGACCGCTCCCCTGCGGACTAAAAGACTATATTTTCCGCTCCGAATGGACCGCAGGACCAGCCGCAGAATCCCTGCCCGAAGGCGTCAACGCCGGACTGATCCTGCGCTGGCAGGCCTCCATCGCGGAAATGAAGGCCTTCCGCGCCGTCGCCCTCGACGACATCCGCCAGCGCCTCAGCCTCTTCCTGACCACTCTGCGGCAGGACATCGCCGCCAGCCCCGACATGAGCAGACTGATCCCGGCAGAGGATGACCTCCCCCCGGATATCACCCGCTCCATTGAAACGTTCTTTGTCCGCTCCCCCGACTCCCCCCCCGGCAGCTTTCTCCCGCTCGGCATGGAAGCAGCACGAACCCTGCATCGCTGGCTCAATGCCGATCTGTCCGACCTGATCCCGACAAAGGAGGACCGGCATCGCGTGGCCGGACTGCTCTGCCATATCGGACAGCCCGTCCTGATCCCGCACCCGGACGCGCAGGACGGTCAGGCAGGCGCACTGAGGATCTCCGCCGGTGCCCGGCTGATCTCCGGAGAGCCCTCCCACGAAGGCATGGGACACGCCCGGCGCATGGATCGCGAAATCGCAGACGTACGCCGCGTCCTGCAGAAAATCTCCCTGATCCTGCAGCACTGGCCCGCCCTGAGCCGCGCTGACCCCGGACCGGTTTTCTGCACCCCCGCCGCCCTGGCATACGCCTCTCACGCGCACCCGACAGAATAGCAGCACAAAGGCTCCGTCCTCTCCATGAACAAGATCTCCCCCGGCACGGCCAGAACCGGACAGAAAAATCACGGACATTTTCTCGACGCGCCGCAGCTCGCAAAAGGCGTGACGCGCTTCTGGCTCATCCGGCACGCCCTGGTGGAGGAAAACGCCCGCGCCGCACTCTACGGCACGCTCGACGTACCGCTCTGCCCGGACAGCCTGGTCGCCCAGCGCCCGATGTACGAAGCCCTCGCCCGCCGTCTGCCGGAGGATGCACAATGGTTCGTCACATCCCTCTCCCGCACCCGCATCACGGCAGAAACCATCTGCAGCGCCGGATACGGCCGCAAGCCGGAACTGACAGTCATACCCGCATTCCTGGAGCAGGATCTCGGAGAATGGCAGGGCCTGCCGCATAACGCACTGCCGGAAAAACTGCGCCAGCCCGGACATGTCTTCTGGCCCATGTCCGGAACCGAACGCCCCCCCGGAGGCGAAAGCATGACAGATGTCTGCGCCCGCGTCGGCGCCGCCCTCAACGATCTGGCCGAACGCAACCGCGGAAAGGACATGGTGATCGTCAGCCACGGCGGCACGATCCGCGCCGCCATTGCACACGCGCTGAGAATCCACGCAGACACAGCCCTGCATTTTTCGATCCAGAACCTCTCCCTGACCATTCTTGAACAGCCCGGCCCCGCCTGGCGCGTCGTAACCGTCAATGAACTCCCTGGAATCTGACCCCCGTATTTTTTTCTTCACCACCCCCCTTGCACCATTCAGACAAGTGATCTAAACAGCGGCCATCGCACACGATGCGGGCGTAGCTCAGGGGTAGAGCACAACCTTGCCAAGGTTGGGGTCGTGGGTTCGAATCCCATCGCCCGCTCCAGTTTCCTTCAAGGAAATCGGACACTTAGATGAATGGGTTTAGGCATTCATCTTACCGCACTGCACGCGACCAGCACGCCAGTTGATAAAAAACGCAGCCTTCAACCTGCTTCTGGCAGGCCTACGGTGCGCGCGAAGTTCTCCAAAAACGCCACAGGCGTTACGAGGGTAGTCTGGCCTGTAATGAATGTACCGTCCAGCAGTTCTGATGTCAGCCTCTCTATGACCAAACCACGTTGCCAACTCCAAGGACGGCACGTTGCGTCGTGCCATCTCAGTCGCCAAAGTATGGCGAATCGTATAAGGCACCACGTAGTCCGGCAATCCAGCCGCCATCCCGAATAGTACGCCAAGTCTTGTTGATTTTGGTTATTGGGGCGCCACGCCATTGAACGAGTGGTCCGATTGAGGCTGGATGAATCCATCCACGCAAAAATTTCGTCATAGGCAACAAGGGCCTACGCTTGCTCGTCCGTGCACGCCCTTGAGGATTGAGATTGATCGTACCATCGTCGAAATTGCAGGCCTCACACGTCAAATCGAGAATGACGTCTGGTCGCGCGCCTGTGCCGAGCATAAGCACAAGCAACATACGTATATGCTGCGGCATCGAAGCGTCCCCAATCGCCTTGATTCCACCGACCTCTACGGCGTGTCGTCAGTTAAGCAGTATGATGATTGAGGCGAACTGCACTGCTGCGAGGAAAGTAGATTTGAGTTTGTCGTAGCGGGTAGCGACAGCGCGGAACTGCTTGAGTTTATTGAAGAACCTCTCGACAAGATTACGCTCCCTGTAAAGGGCAAAGTCCGTTTTCCG
>NZ_JAJJND010000065.1 GCF_029759835.1 Acetobacter sp. AN02 | reverse complement strand
AAGAAAATCGTTTCTCGCCTTTCTTAACCTCGCAGCCGTAAAATTGTGGCTACCGTCTTTTGTCAACAAAACCTAACCTCTTGCTCATCAGCACTGTTTATCACCGAGAAAAATTAACATGACAACCGATCCCCGCCCCTCCCACAGCGCAGGCAATCAGCAGGCACAGCACTCGTCACATCACAAATCAGTCGGAGGAAATCGCCGCTGGTATGACCCGGTGGTCACGGTTCGGGATGCCGCATCATGGCGGAAGATCGCGATGATCTGTTGGACAATTGCCGACCGGGGGAGTCGGCCCTCGTCATACCACTGATCGACGGTATTGAGTAGACGCAGGAGTAGGATGCGATAGATGTCACGATCGATGGTCTTCGGAAGCGGCAAGTCGCGCACCATCTTCGTAAAGATGGCCTCGAATTCGTCGCGTTTGCGGATCAGTTCCGCCTTGACGTTGAATGGGACGGACATGATGTTGTTCATGATTGGCAAGGTAAGCGAGGTGGGGTTAAGCTGAATCTCCAGATGCTCATCGCATGCCGCCTGTAACCTTGCCCATGGATCGTCGTGGCGCGCCATTGCCATGACAATCCGCCGTGCCGCCGCGTCGAGCGCGCGGTTGTGGATCTCGACGAACAACGCCTCTTTTGATCGGATGTGATAGTAAAGCGACCCGCCCATGATGCCCGCCCCGTCGGCAATGTCGCGGATGGAGGTCGCCTTGTACCCCCGCTGAGCGAAAAGTTGAGCCGCCACCTCAAGAATCTTCTGCCGGCGTTCCGCCTGGTTTTCGATCTCCAGAGTGCTCCCTCGGGTAATCTGCGGCTCCTCGTTGGGGGGCAGGATATCAGCCACACAGGATGCACCTTTTTTCATCGAACTCATCTGTTTCGGTCGCTTATCGCGGCCCGTTTCCATTCTGTCCTTGCCTCGATCTTGAGGCCTTGCGTCAACGACAGGCTTGAAGGCTTTCGAGGTTTTTGCCCCGCCCCTACTGTTTGCACGCATCTCAGTGGTTGTATTTAGTTGGCTGGAGCGGCGTGACATGGATGCCCTGCTTCGAGAATAACGTTTGGATCGTGACGAGACGCCTGGCAGTGGCATTGGTTCTCGGCGCCGTCATGGCGTGATGCAACTGCCCCGACTTGGAACAGAAACCATCGCAGAGGCCAGCGCCTGCCAGTAATGGTCCGTTTTTCGTGCATCACACGGTCATCGCGCGTCATGAAGACGCCCCTGGGTTCGGCACGAATCTAGTTGGGTTTTGTTCGCCTCTCCATGGACGATGTGAATACTTTATTTTGGGCATATTATGGCGCCCATCCATGCTCGTCTGCGGCAATCATGAATTTCCTCTATAATTCGCAGCAACCCGTTCTCTCCCTCAAGGGAACTCGGAAAGCGAAATCTTCAGTTTCGTGAAGGGTGGCCACTGTCAATCCCCCCCCCAGGGGAAAATCTAACCCGAACCAGAGGTTCCAATAGCTATATCACCCTCTCTTTGTTGTGTTTCGTCTCCTCTCCGGAAGCCGCGCACCTCGAACGGCCTGATGCGGTGAAGATTAGATGAAAACAGGCTGACAGGAAACGTGTCCGCTCGGACAGGCCCTAAATTCCCTGAGCCTGTGTCTGTCGCATTTGGTTTCGATCCAGCAGCGGGTCCAAAGGGGGGGGGGGAGGCAGTTCTCGCAAAATAGCGGGCCGCCCAACTACGGCGTGTCGTCAGTTAAGGAGGATGATGACTGAGGCAAACTGCACGGCTGCGAGGAACGTTGATTTCAGTTTATCGCAGCGTGTTGCGATGGCACGGAACTGCTTGAGTTTATTGAAGAACCTCTCGACAGGATTACGCTCCCTGTAAAGAGCGAAGTCTGTTTTCCGCTGCATCGTTCTATTACGTTTTGGCGGAATGACCGGGGTAACGCCGCGCTCTGTCAATCGGTCGATCAACCTGTCTGCGTCATACGCCCTGTCAGCAAGGAAGGCATCCGGATCGATGTTTTCCAGCATCGGTTCCGCCCGGTTGATATCCGCATCCTGACCCGGTGTGATGTCGATCTCCACCGGATTGCCCAGGGCATCGCAAATGGCATGGATCTTTGTGGTCAGTCCGCCCCGGGATCGTCCGATGGCCTGATCCGCGCCCCCTTTCTGAGAGCTCCGGCACTATGCTGATGTACACGGACAATCGTGCTGTCGATCATCATGTATTCATTGTCATGATCGGCGGCCAGATAACGAAATATCCGTTCGATGACACCGCTTTCACACCAGCGGTGCAGACGCCGGTGCACGTTTTTCCAGTCTCCGAAACGTGCAGGAAGATCGCGCCATGGAATGCCTGCGCGACAGCGATACAGCACCGCCTCCACGAACAGACGGTTGTCTGCAGCAGTGCCTCCAGCATGACCCTCACGACCCGGAAGAAGGTCTTTTATCCGCTCCCACTGGTCGTCACGCAAGCCATAGCGCCGCATCTGTTTCTCTCCCTCAAAACCGGGAAAACAGTCAGCACAGGGCGACAGAAAGTACAACCCTCACGGCACATGCTCAGTGCTTAACTGACGACACGACGTAGAAGGTTTTTCGCACCCTCCAGTTTTCCCTGAAATGATAAGTGGCTCGCACAGAAAAACCGCTTGGGGCTGGGCAAGAACACCTAAAGAAGGTGCGAAGCGAATATGATGGCGGACGGACTATCGAGGTCCGCGGCCAGTCAGCCCAGAGCCTGCTCTATCTCTGGCACGACCTTGAAGAGGTCGCCCACGATGCCGAAATCCGCAACAGAGAAGATAGGTGCGTCTTCATCCTTGTTGATTGCAACAATAATCTTCGACTCCTTCATGCCGGCAAGATGCTGGATTGCACCGGAAATTCCGAGCGCGATGTACAGGTCCGGCGCCACGATCTTACCCGTCTGTCCAACTTGAGCGTCATTTGGGGCATAGCCAGCATCGACGGCAGCGCGTGATGCGCCGATAGCGGCGTGGAGCTTGTCGGCCAGCGGAAACAGCACGTCATCGAACTTCTCGGAAGAGCCTAGAGCACGGCCGCCGGACACAATGATGCGCGCCGAAGTCAACTCCGGACGCGCGCTCTGGACCAGCGCTTCGTTCACAAAAGAGGACCGATATTGCCTTGATTGCGCGGTCACTGGCTCGACCGGTGCGCTGTCGGAACCGGCTGGTGCTGCAGCGAAGGCGGAAATGCGTACCGTGATGACCTTCTTCGCGTCAAGACTCTGGACAACCTCTATCGCGTTTCCGGCATAGATCGGGCGCTCGAACGTGTCGGTAGATATGACTTTGGTGATCTCCGAGATCTGCTGAACGTCCAGGAGTGCGCTGACACGCGGGAGAACATTCTTGCCGACCGAAGTCGCAGCCGTGACGATCGCGTCATAATCCTTAGCAATGGAGACGATCACGTCCGCCAGGGGTTCAGCGAGTTGATGCTCGAGAGTAACGGCATCGGCCTTCAGAACTTTCTTAACATGCTGGAGCTTCGCTGCTTCGTCGGCGATCGCGCCTATGTTGCTGCCGGCGACAAGGAGATGGACGTCTTCACCCAGTGCGAGCGCCGCCGTCACAGCCTTGGCCGTAGACGCGTCGAGGGTCTTCTGGTCATGAGAAGCCAAAACAAGGGTAGTCATACTAGTTCCTATCAATCTGTTGGCGCTTAGGGCGGATCAGAGAACGCCAGCCTTCTTGAGATTGTCGACAAGCTCTGCGGCAGTCTTGACCTTAATGCCGGCCTTGCGCGTCGGGGGCTCATGGACTTCGATGACCTTCAAACGCGGCGTGATGTCGATTCCAAATTCCGCGATCTTCTGCGTCGCTATCGGTTTCTTCTTGGACTTCATGATGTTGGGTAGCGTCGGATAGCGTGGCTCGTTAAGGCGCAGATCAACCGTGACGACTGCTGGCAGCGCCAGCTTCAGCGTCTGATGACCGCCATCGACCTCTCGGGTGACCTGGACTGCCCCATCCTCGAGAACAAGTGTCGAGGCAAAGGTCGCCTGCGGCCAGTCGAGCAGTGCCGCAAGCGACTGGCCCGTCTGGTTGCTGTCATCGTCGATGGCTTGCTTCCCGAGGAAGACGAGATCTGGCTTCTCGGTCTCGACGACCTTCGCTAGGATCTTCGCAACATTCAGCGGCTCGACCACTTCGGTTGTCTCGATCAGGATGCCGCGATCAGCACCGATCGCTAGGCCTGAGCGCAGTGCGTCCTGTGCCTTCGCCGGGCCGATGGATACGACGACGATCTCCGTCGCCTTGCCTGCCTCTTTCAGACGAACCGCTTCCTCGACGGAGATCTCGTCGAACGGATTGATGGAGAGCTTGACGTTTGTAAGATCAATCCCCGTCTTATCCGACTTGACGCGCGCTTTGAGGTTGTAATCGAGAACCAATTTCACGGGGACGAGAATTTTTGTCATGACCCGACTCTTTCTGGAGACGGCTTCCGCGATCTGGTCGCAGAAGCCAGAATACGATTAAAATTCGGCGGACGCGAGTGCCATCAGCGTCGTGGAGCCAGCCTCGATCTCATGAAACAGGCCATAGACCTGCGGCAGCATCCGCGCGGCGAAGAACTCGCCCACCAACAGCTTGCGCTTGTCGTGCGGCGTCGCCGCCGCACCCTTCTTGACGGTGATCAACGCCATACGTAGCCACAGCCAGCCGAAAGTCACTAGGGTGAAGGCCCGCAGATAGGCCGTCGCCGCCGCGTTCTGCTCCAGCGGATTGGCCAGATCGCCGCTTTGCAGGCGCAGCGTGATCTTCTGGAGCCCGGCCAGAGCCGCCTCCAGCTGAGTGGCAAGAGACAGCACTTCGGCGACCCCCTTGCCCTCGGCAATGACATTACCGATCTGGCCGAAGAAGTCGGCCACGACTTTGCCGCCATCAAGCGGAAGCTTGCGGGTGACAAGATCCTGCGACTGGATACCGTTCGTGCCTTCATATATCTGAGTGATGCGCGCATCACGAACGAACTGCTCCTGGCCCCATTCGTGGATATAGCCATGGCCGCCGAGCGTCTGCTGACCAAGCACGGCCGTCTCGAAGCCGAAATCGGTGAGACCTGCCTTTATGACGGGCGTCAGCAGCGCAACCAGGCTTGAGGCCCGTGCACGGACTGCCGCGTCGGGATGGAAGCCTTCCTTGTCGAGTTCGAGTGCAACATACACCGCGAGCGCGCGACCGGCCTCGATGAAACCGAGCATCGTCAGGAGTTGCTTGCGCACATCCGGATGCTCGATGATGCTACCCGTCTCCCGGGCGCCCGGCGCGCGCCCCTGCAGGCGGTCCTTCGCATAGGCGGAAGCCGTCTGGTAGGACGCTTCTGCGATGCCGAGACCCTGCATCCCGACAAGCAGACGCGCCGCGTTCATCATGGTGAACATCGCATTAAGACCGCGATTGGGCTCGCCGACCAGCCAGCCCTGTGCCTCATCGAAATTCATCACGCAGGTCGGCTGAGCGTGGATGCCCATCTTGTGCTCGATCGTGCCGACGCTAATCGTGTTGGGTGCACCAAGCGATCCGTCTTCGTTGACGAAGATCTTCGGACACAGGAACAGGCTAATGCCTTTCGTTCCGGCAGGCGCCTCCGGCAAGCGCGCAAGCACGAGGTGAATGACGTTCTCGGCAAGGTCGTGGTCACCTGAGGAGATGAATATCTTCGAGCCGCTGATGCTGTAGGATCCGTCGTCTCGGGGCTTGGCTCTCGTCTTGACGAGCGACAGGTCGGAGCCGGCACTGCCTTCGGTCAGGCCCATGGCCCCCGTCCACTTGCCGGAAACCATGTTTGGCAAGTATTTTTGCTTCAGTTCTTCGCTGGCGTGCGCCTCGATTGCCTCCGCCGCGCCCTCTGTCAGGCCAGGAAAGAGACCGAATGAAAGATTAGCGCTGCTGATCATCTCCTTGACGAGGACCTGAAGCGTGCGGGGCAGGCCCTGACCTTCATATTCCGGCGAGAAGGCGAGACTGGACCAGCCGCCCTCGGTATAGCTGGCATAGGCCTCTTTAAAGCCCTTCGGCGTGGTGACCTTGCCATCCTTGAAATGCGCACCTTCTTGGTCACCGGAGATGTTGATGGGGCGAAGCACTCCTGCACAGAAACGTCCCGCCTCTTCGAGAACCGACTGTACGAGATCGTTGCTGACCTCGTTATATTGTGGAATCTTTGAGAAGACATTCTCTTCCGCATTGAATACCTCGTTGAGGAGGTAAAGCATGTCGTCAACTGGCGCTTTATAGTCGGGCATATTTCAAATCCGTTGGTTTCGGGTTTTGCACTTGGTGGGAAAAGGAAGAGAACGATCCAGACGGATAACCTCCCTTCCCCCGCAGCTTAGATCAGGCCTGCATCGTAAATTAGTTCTTCAGGGGCTTGCCGGTCTTGAGCATGTTCGTGATCCGGTCGCGGGTCGGTTGCGTGAGCGCGAGATCAACGAAGGCGTGCGTTACGCGCTCGGTGAGTTCGCTCTCAGTCACTGTTTCGCTGCCCGAGAGAATTTCGATCAGCTTCTGGGCAATCGTCAGATCGTGCGGACTGAGTTGGGGCTTGAGCATCTCAAGCCTCTCTTCGAACACGCGGGCCGGAACCAGCGTCATGCTGCGCCTGACAGCAGGCGCGAAACCCTGAAGTTTTTGCAACGCACGCTTCTTTGCCTGCGCGATCAGACGGTCACGATTCATGACGATCTCGTCGCTCGGACGAAGGATCGTCTTGCCCCGCGCATCAAAGGCACCAGCAGACGCCGTGCCGAGCAGGATCGCCTCGAAAGTGTCGGCAAATGCCGTGTTGACGTCGGATGTGGTCTCGATGTGGCGGAGCAGCAGTTCGGTAACGCCACCCCAGCCCGGAACAAGGCCGACACGCGCTTCGACGAGACCGAAACTCGTTTCGGAATGGGCCACAACGGCGGCGCTATGGAGGAGAACCTCGCAGCCCCCGCCGAGCGCCACACCGAACGCAGCGCCGACGATCGGCAAGGAGGCGGTCTTCACCGCGTCGAACGCCTTGACGCCAGCCCGGACGAACTGCTCGATCCCTTCCTTGTCCCCCTTCTCAGAAAGGCCAAAAACATAGGACAGGTCGGCACCTGCGCTAAATACGGGACCGTCATTGCCGATCACAAGCGCCTTGAACGTCTTAGGCGCCTCGATGACCGCCTTCTCCACCGCGGCAAGCAACGCAAGGCTGAAGCTGTTCAACTTCGTGTGGAATTCAAGCAGGCCTACCCCGTCACCGAGATCCCACAAGCTTGCGGCATCGTCGCTTGCGACTGTTCTGGTCTTGAGCTTCAGCGCGGCGAGAGAGATCACGCCTTCCGGCAGCGGGACGGATTCGTATTGGCCGGGCTGAGTGGCCGAAAGTTCCTCGAGTTCGCCATTGGCGACGCGGTAAAAGCCGCCATTAGCCACCGCCGAGGCGAGCAGCGGAGGAACGTCGCGGCCTTCCCTGGCGAGTTTCTCGGCGAACCATCCGGCGCCGATCCGATCGATCAGCTCGAACGGGCCATATTTCCAACCGTACCCCAGGCGCATCGCCTCGTCCACGAGGTCCGGACGATCGGCGATCTCGGGGACGAGGGACGCAGCATAGACCAGTGTGCGGGACATCACGGCCCAAGCGTACTGCCCCGCGAGCCCCGGATGGTCGAGCAGCGCGCGGGCATCGCCCTTGGCTGCATCGAGGCTGTCAGACTGCACCGGCTTTTGTGGATGATATTCGCCAGTCTGGAGGTCTATCACTTCTTTCGTCTTCTTGTCGACCGAAAGCTTGTAGAAACCGCCACCACCTTTGCGTCCGCTAAGCCCTTTGGCGAGCATGTCCGTCTCTAGCTGCGGCTCGGCCTCATAAGCCTGGATGGGGTCGGTTTTGGGAAGGGTGCTCTGAAGCGAGCGGATGAGATAGGGCATCAGGTCGATGCCGACGAGGTCATACAGACCAAAGATGCCGGTCTTGGGGAAGCCGAACGGCTTGCCTAGAGCCGAGTCCGCCACCTGGACGTCGATGCCAAGTCTGATGCCTTCCGACAAGCCTGACGCCAGCCAGTAGCAACCGATACGATTGCCTATGAAGCCGGGACGATCCTTGCAAGGCACTACACCTTTGCCCAGGTGCTCGTCGGCGAAACGCGTGATGACTTCAGTGACCGAGGGCTTGGTCTTCGACCCGCTCACCAGTTCAAGCAAGCGCATGACGCGGGGCGGATTGAAGAAATGGGTAACGAGGAAATGTGCAGCGAACTCGTCGGAAAAGCCGTCGAGCAGATCATGAAGAGGAATGGTCGAGGTGTTCGAAGTCAGGATAGCCGTCGGCTTGCGAACGTTATCGATTGCGCGGAACAGCGCATGCTTGATGTCGAGGCGCTCGGCGACCGCCTCTACGATCCAGTCCGCGTCAGCCAGCAGCCCCAGGTCGGTCTTCGTGCTGCCGGTCTTCACCCTCGCGGCGAATGCCGGCTCCATGAAACCGCCCATATTGAGCTGGCGGGTGACACCGCTGGCCGCCAGTTCTGCGTCCAGATCGAGGAGGACAACGTCCAACCCGGCGTTGGCCATGTGCGCAGCTATACCGGAACCCATGGTCCCTGCACCAATTACAGCAGCCTTCTTGATCTGATAATCAGACATTTGACGATTACCTTCTCTCACATGTTCGGATAGTTAGGACCGCCGCCGCCTTCAGGCGGCACCCAATTGATATTCTGGGCCGGGTCCTTGATGTCGCACGTCTTGCAATGCACGCAGTTCTGGGCATTGATTACGAACTGCGGGTCGGACTTGATATTCTCGTCCTTATAGGTGACCTCGTACACCGCTGCCGGGCAGTAAAGTCGCGCTGGCTCGCCAAAGAGCGGCAGGTTGCTCGAAATCGGGATGGACGCATCCTTCAGCGTCAGATGGCAACGCTGATCCTCGGCGTGGTTGGTGTTCGAGAGGAACACCGACGACAGCCTGTCGAAAGTCAGCACGCCATCGGGCTTGGGGTACGTGATCGGCGTTACGTCCGCGAGCGGCTTGAGGCACGCATAGTCGGGCTTCCCGTGCAAAAGCGTGCCGAAGAACGACTTGCCGACGAGAACGTTCGTCCACATGTCGAGTGCGCCCATCATGATACCGAACGGTGTGCCGTAGCGTGACCAGAGGGGCTTGACATTACGAACCGGCTTGAGATCCCGACCGATGGGAGATGCACGCCATCCCTCATCGTAGGCAGTAAACTCCGGCGCTGGATTTTTCTTCGCCAGTTCCGCCGCGACGGCGTCAGCCGCTTGGATGCCCGAGAGTATCGCATTATGCGATCCCTTGATGCGGGGAACGTTGACAAAACCTGCTGCGCAGCCGATGAGCGCGCCGCCAGGGAATGTCAGTTTTGGCACGGATTGCCAACCGCCCTCCGTCAAGGCTCGTGCGCCGTAGGAGATGCGTTTGGCGCCCTCGAACACGCCACGAATGCGTGGATGCGTCTTGAATCGCTGGAACTCTCCGAAAGGAGAGAGAGTCGGGTTGGAATAATTAAGGTGAACGACGAACCCGACTGAGACGAGATTGTCGTCGAAGTGATAAAGAAACGATCCACCGCCGGTTTGGCTGTCCAGCGGCCAGCCGAAGCTGTGCTGCGCCAGTCCATTGCGGAAGTTCTTCGACTTAACTTGCCATAGTTCCTTGATACCTATACCAAATTTCTGAACATCGGAATTCGCAGCAAGGTTAAACTTAGCGAGAAGCTGCTTTGTCAGAGACCCGCGCGCACCCTCGCCGAACAGCGTGTATTTCGCCCGAAGCTCGACGCCCCGGGTATAACCACCATGGTGGGAGCCATCCTTGCCGATGCCCAGATCACCCGTGGCCACGCCGGCCACGCGCCCTTGTTCGTCGTAGAGTATTTCGGTAGCAGCGAAGCCGGGAAAGATCTCGACTTCCAACTCCTCGGCCTTTTTGGCGAGGAAGCGTGCCACATTACCCAATGAACCGATATAATTGCCATGATTGTCCATCAATTTGGGCATCAGGGCGTTCGGCAGACGGTAACCACTCTTTTTCGTAAGGAAAAGAAAAGCGTCCTCCTCAACTTTTGTCGCAAGGGGGCTTTCTGGATCGTCCCGCCAGTTCGCAATCAACGCATCGAGCCCGATTGGATCGATCACGGCACCGGAAAGAATGTGTGCCCCGATCTCAGAGCCCTTTTCAACGACGAGAACAGAAATCTCTCGCCCGTCCATTTTCGACACCTGCTTCAATCGAATGGCGGCAGATAGGCTTGCGAGCCCGCCTCCAACGATCACGACGTCGAATTCCATAACTTCTCTTGGTTCCGGGGCTTCAGTCACAACCCTACCTCTTTCAAATCAAAGCGCAGAACGTCAGGCTCAGGCTGGAGCTGCGTCAATCGAGCGGGAGCGGCCGAACTCGTCGAGCGCAACGAAGACGAAAGAACCTTGCGTCACCTTCTCGATCTCGGTCGTGTATGGCATGCGCCGCCAAGCCTGAACGTCGATGGTCATAGACGGCCGCCCGATCTTCAACAGTCGCGTACGGATACTCACCTCGTCCCCAACCGCAACGGGGCGGTGGAAGACTAGGCTGTCGATCGCGACCGTTGCACACCGCCCGCGGGCCCTGAGTGCAGCCGTCGAGCCTGCCGCAAGGTCCATCTGCGACACCAGCCAGCCGCCGAAAATATCGCCCGCTGGGTTGGTGTTGCTCGGCATGGCTATGACCCTAATGGTCAGTTCGCCTTCGCCGGACGCTTCGTCGTTGCTCAGCTCAACCATTGGTTTTACTCCTGTTTACTGACGCATCGTGCCCGTTTCGACGAAACATTTGTGCCAGGAAAGTGCCTCGCCCAGTAAATGCGGGGTGTCCCCGCCAGCCTTCTCCGCTCGGTCATAGTAATCGCGCAGGAGCGGGCGGAAGTCCGGATGGGCACAGGTTTCAATGATCACCTTCGCTCTTTGCCGCGCGGCAAGCCCGCGCAGATCGGCGAGCCCCTGCTCTGTCACCAGTATCTGCACATCCTGGTTGATGTGATCGACGTGGCTGGTCATCGGGACGATCGACGAGATCAGGCCGCCCTTGGCAGTGGATGGCAGCATGAACATCGAGATCAGCGCGCTGCGTGCAAAATCGCCCGATCCGCCGATTCCGTTCTGGACGAGCGAACCCATGACGCGCGTCGAGTTCACGTTGCCGTAGATATCGGCCTCGATCGCAGCGTTCATGGCAATGCAGTTCAATCGTCGCGCGATCGCCGGATTGTTGCTGATTTCCTGTGGGCGAATCACCAACTTGTTCTTCACTCGCGCGAAATCGTCGTTGATCCGGGTAGCGCGGTCATGGCTGAGATACAGCGCCGCCCCCGAGACGGCGCGCATCTTGCCCGACTGGACCATGTCTAACATGCCGTCCTGGATGACTTCCGTGTAGGCCGTGAGATCATTGAACGGTGCGTCGGCCAGCGCTTCCATCACTGCGTTCGCGATGTTCCCGACGCCTGACTGTAAAGGTGGCAGCACGCTTGGTAGGCGGTTGTACGCGACTTCGTGGCGGAAGAACTCAATGATATGACCCGCGATCGCTACTGCGTCAGGCACTGAGCGGAAAATGGCGTTCAGGTCGCGTTCGTTCGTCTTCACCACCGCCACGACCTTGTCGGGTGAGACACGCAGCAGGTGGTCGCCCGTCCTCTGGCCGGGGCTGCTGATATTGGGAAGCGAACCCTCCGGGCCACGCCAGATGTCGTGAACGCCTTCGAGGTCGGTCGGGCACCAGGAATTGACCTCGATGATGACTTTGTCGGCGAGGTCGAGCCAGGTCTGCGCATTGCCAATCGCTGCGGTGGCCACGATACCGCCATCTTCCTTGATGAGAGCCGCCTCAATAATCGCGACGTTCATCTTGCCGTAGAAGCCAGCCCTAGCCCAAGGGGCCACTCTACTCAGATGGGTGTCGACATAGGCGACCTCGCCCAGGTTGGCCTGCGCGCGCAGATCAATGTCACCTTGGTAAGGAAGGCGGCAGCTGATCGCTTTGGCACGGGCCAGTACTCCGTCTAGCCCTGGCGAGGTGGAGGCTCCGGTCAGAAGCCGGATGGTGAAGGGTTCGTCCTTTTGATGAAACTTTTCGGCCCGCGCCGCGATGGCGCGAGGCAGCGCCTTGGGCGATCCGCCAGGTCCGAAACCGCCCATGCCGACCGTGTCGGCATGTTGGATGAAGGAAGCGGCTACATCCTCGCTCATCACTTTCTTCTGAAATGCGAGATTACGAATACGGTCGTTCTGCATCGCTTGATTGCTTTCTCAAATCACGGCCCTCAGCGTTGCTAGGGCTACCTCTTTTTTCAGTCAGGGGAGTTCCAACGCCATCGCGATCGCCTCACCGCCGCCGATACAGGCGGAGACGATGCCGCGACGGCCGCCGCGAGCCTTTAATGCGTAAAGCAGCGTGGTGATAAGGCGTCCGCCCGTGGCACCGACCGGATGGCCGAGTGCGCAGGCGCCGCCATTGACGTTCAGCCGGTCGGCTGGGATGCTCAACTCTTGGCGTGCCAGCATGGCGGTTACAGCGAAGGCCTCGTTGACTTCCCATAGATCGACCTGGCCCACGCTCCAGCCCAGCCGCTCCATCAGCTTCTGCTTCGCTGGCACAGGCGCTATGGTGAAGTCGCGCGGCGCCATCGAATGGATGGTGAACCCGCGGATCACCGCCTGAACAGGCAGATCGAGTTTCTCGGCCATGCTGCGGCGCGCGAGGACAACGGCAGAGGCACCGTCCGCGATGCCCGACGAACTGGCGGGGGTGATGGTTCCGTCCTTGCCGAAGGCAGGCCGCAGCGTGGGGATTTTTTCCGGTTGCGCCTTCAGTGGGTTCTCGTCGTCGCGGATGACGGTCTCGCCCTTGCGGTTACGGATGGTGACCGGTTCAATCTCTGCTTCGAAGGCACCGCTTTCGACGGCAACTCGCGCACGGCGAAGCGTCTCGATAGCATAGTCGTCCTGGGCTGCGCGGGTGAAGCCATACTGCTCGGCCGTCTTCTCGGCGAAGTGACCCATGAGCTGACCAGGCTCGTACGCGTCCTCCAGTCCGTCGTAAAACATGTGGTCGTAGACTTGGCCGTTACCCAGGCGGTATCCGCTGCGCGCCTTTGTCAAAAGGTAAGGTGCGTTAGTCATGGATTCGAGTCCACCGGCGACCAGCGGCGAGTCGGCACCCGCCGCCAGCGCGTTGTGGGCGAAGCCGATCGCCATCAGTCCGGAGCCGCAGAGCTTGTTCACAGTAACAGCACCTGTGCTGAATGGAATGCCAGCGCCATGTGCAGCCTGGCGCGCAGGGTTCTGCCGCAGGCCGGCCGACAGCACGTTACCCATGATGACGGTTTCTATCTTATCTGGTGCGATACCTGCACGGCCCAGTGCCGACTTGACGGCGACCGAGCCCAGTTCGGTGGCCGTCAAGTCGTTGAACTGGCCCTGGAACCAGCCGATCGGTGTACGGGCAGCGCCTGCGATGATGATCGGATCTTGTGTGTTCATAATATGTTTCTCCAAATTCCGTTGTTGGTTCGTTGCGTGCTCGAAATGTCGTCTAGAGAGGGGGCTTTCTCCAACTTTGTGATGAAGGCGAAGAGATCAGTTCCGACCCCATCGGATTTAGGAAACCGCCCCTCGCGTTGCGCTGTCGTCATCGTTTTGACCCCATATGTTCGCATAGGCTTGGCCGCCATGAGGCGGGGCGCCGCTAACGTCGCCCTATCCCATCACATCCCGTTCGCCCTGCCCCACGACCCAATCAGCTATCCACACACAATGTATCTAACGATTGTTAGTTGAGTTTCTGGATAGGACAATTAGTCGCCTCTGTCGACGCGCGATGCTTTCGGACACCATCACATATGGTTGAACCGACACGTGACGTCGCGTGCCGGACGTTACGGCGTGTCGTCAGTTATACCAACCGTTGATTGCTAGAACCTATGCGCCCAATTGCGCAGTCCGATTGACATGATGCGCCAAGGTTGTTCGACGATCTGGTTCCAGGCATGGCAGGCGATATCAACGATATC
>NZ_JAJJND010000064.1 GCF_029759835.1 Acetobacter sp. AN02 | reverse complement strand
CGAACAACCTTGGCGCATCATGTCAATCGGACTGCGCAATTGGGCGCATAGGTTCTAGCAATCAACGGTTGGTATAATACCATCCTATGCCGGACTCGGGATCATTCCCACTCTATTATCAATAGTAGAATAAAAGCCTTTATATACAAATAATTTAACCAAAAGAAAAACCCAATACCATGAAAGATACCATGCCCAGTTTAGCCGGCTGAAAATGGCTTATTCTGCCGGTGCATGCGCTCCTGGTCAGCGATCTCGCCAGACTGCAGCGCCAGCTCGGCATCGCCCATACGCTCCAGCACACCAGGCAGACGCCCCGTGCAGGCAATCCGCGACGGCTTGAACTCATAGCCAGTGGCGACCATCTCGGCCCTGATTTCCTCGGTTGTGAAAAACGGCTCGCGTGTGTTGTCTCGCTTTATGCGTTGTGGTTCCAATAATGGCTGGTCAGATTTGTCACTGCGCTTGCTCGGTCACTGATAGTCATCTGCCAGCACACTGCTGAACAAACCTTCAGCATCGTCGGCAGTGGCAATCGCATCCTTTACGTCCTGTCGCTTCAAGTCGAGCACCCGCAGTTTGTCGCTGCCCTTCACCTGGGCAAGAGACTCGATCCGGCGATAGGCATCGGCATGGTTGGCTGCGTACAGTGCCAAGCCTTGCAGCTTGGCAAGCGCGTCGCTCAAATGCAGGCCGTGCGGGTCAACCAAATCGATTACAAGAGACCCATCCTTCTGCGTGGCAAAAAACAAAAAATCTGGGCGAACAATGCCGTACTGCCCCGTTTTCTCATAGGCGATACCCAGCGAAGCCTGCCCAGGTTGCTGCGGATTGCGATACCAGAACGAGAACCCCGACTTTGCCATTTCAGTCTCGACTACCGTCCGCTCCCAGTCGTTCAGTTCAGCAGGGTAACTGCCGGTCTCGTTACACAGCAAGTGGCCATTCCAGACCGGGAGCACTTTCACCTTGCCATTTTCGTTCGACTTGGTCGCCTCATAACGGGCTTCAGGCTTGAGCAAGCCCACGTCCTGCGGCTCCGTACTCATTTCGATGATCTGCCTGTAGAACTCTCGTCGATCATCGCTGAGCGCCTTGATCTGCGCCCCATATCGGGTCAACCAGTCCGTCGCCAGCTTATCAGCCTCAGCATCAAAATAGAGCTGCGCTTCCATCACCAGCCCCAAACCAGCAACGGTTACGCGAGCTTCCATGATGGCCTCAAGAAAGCCCTCGGGGTCTTCATCTCGGTCGGCTTCCTGACTGGCCAGATGATCAACATAGGAATGGGCAATCGCCGGACTGAAGATGCGCGCCGCACGGCGGTAGGCATCGTCGATCACCGCCACATCGGCATCTTCCCAGAACTGCTCTAGGCTCCGGCCTTGGCCCAGTAGGTCTGCTTTCACGGTCTTGCCGTCTACAACCAGCACGGACTGCCGCTTGGCTTTGATCTTGGCTTCGTTATCAGCCTGAAACGCATCCAAAGCGGTGTGCATCTCGGCGTGAGCTAACCGGCCTGCGCCGGGCAGAATATCGTCGGACGCCAATTCATGTGCCAATGCGGTCAGTCTGACCGCTGGCCTGGCACCACATTGCGGCCGCGTTTGTGACGGCAAGGCCTCGAATGCCTTCCACACAGCAGGCGTGGCAGCAGGATTCGGTCGCACCTCGATATAGTCGATCAACACGCGCCCTGGCGTTGCCGCCTCGTTGCCTGTTGTCAGCTCGTCGACCACCTGCTCCACGGCCTTGCGATTGAATTTCGGCAATAAGCAATCCACCGAGTTCAGCCGGTCATTACCGGGGATACGGCGGGCCAGCGGCGCACGTACCAGACGACCCAGCAACTGCGTGATATGCGTCTTATCGCTGGCCGCACGGAACGACACCATGACTTCGGCACGCGGGCAATCCCAGCCAGTGCTGATGGCGTCCTTGGCAATCAGCACTCGCACCCAGGTCGATTCCTGAACCCGCTGCGGCTCGATATAGGGTACGTCACGGTTACCGAAGCGCTGCGTGGTGTGATCCCCGAAAACGTGTGCCACGCTGGCAGTCGGCAGTTCGGGATATCGCTCAAAAATGGTATCCAGCGCCCGCCCTATTTCATCGGGATTAGGCGTGTTGGGCACCTGCAAAACCATTAACGGCACGACAACCTGGGCTTCCTGTTGCTGTTTGGAGTAAGTGCTCCAGGCAAGACTGGATTCCTTCAATTTATCGGTCGCCCGTCGCACCAGCACGGTATCGAAATCGCCAACATTGTCTGGAATATCCAGCAGGATGGTGTCCTTGATCAGGCCGGACTCCTGCACTTTTGAAGCGTCAACTTCCACGTTGGGCAGCTTGATATGCCTGCCTGCCGATTCAATCGCCTTGTTGAACCGCTCTACCGTTGCCGAAATACCCCAGACCGTCGGGATACCGGGTACGCTGCCCACACCATTGATCAGCCGCTGAACGATGGTGTTCTTGGCTTTCTGACTCGCTGCTGTCTGCACGCCCATGCCACGGTGCGCCTCATCCAGCACCAGATAAAGTGTCAAATCCGGGTCTTCAATGGTGTTCTGAATAGTGTCCCAAATTGTGTAGGCCCGCAGATCTGGCCGCATGTCCGGGAACGTACTATCCAGCTTGGCGGCTATCTCTTCAGGATCATGGCCGCGCACCAGTAAGCTGTTCTTGCTGAGCTTTTGGGTGTTGAGAAAATAGATTTTCCCCGCTTGGAATTTCGCCCTATTGAAGGTATTTTCTACCACCACCAGGTCGGTGTAATTGATGCGGTCACTGGCCTCAATAAAGCGAAATCGGGTCTGCTCGTTCAAGGAAGGATCGTCGCTGAACCAGATCACCACCGCCCCGGGGTCGGCATCAAAGCTGAACTCATCATCGCCATGAAACAGTGCTTCGAACGTAGCAGCGGCCATCACAGTCTTGCCCGCACCGGTTACCGCAGTGAGGGAAAACGCCGTCCTGTCTGCTTCGCCATGCCACAGACGGCGAGCCTTTCCCAAGTTGTTCAGAGATTCGCGGACTGCATCGCGCTGGTAGTCTTTGAGCGTGAATTTCATCCGTTACTCTCCGTTCGTAAAGCTGAAATTGGTCAGATACGATTCGTACAAGCGTACTGGCTCAACGCCATCAGGCAATCGCCTGGCAATCGCCTGGAAGCGACGGTCGTCATCGGTGACGATATAGGCAATGCGGATTCCATCGGCCTTGGCCAGCGCCTTGATAAAGGGGGTGGCTACATCCACATTGCTGAGCAAGCCATAGGCATCTGCTACTGCCCAGCCATCGCCTGGCAACTTGTCTATGCGACTACCCCGCGCTCCGGCTCGCAGCCACAGCAACGGCGCAATTCGGTTGAACGCCAAGTTGTAGTTGACTGCTACCGGCGTCTCATAGGTCAGCGTGAAGAATTCAGCATTTTCCTCGAACCCATCGGCCATCGGGAATTCATCCGTGAATTTGTAATCGCCTTTAATTGGCTCGCCGTCTGGCATTTTACCCGTAATGGCGGCGGCAATGCGGGGTTTAGTGATGTGGTCGCAGATACCCCACTTTTCCCAATCGGCGTCACCGGGACGTAAACCTACTTCGCGCAACCTCTTCTGCTCATCGGCGGCGACTTCATTATTGGTGACCGAAATACACTGACGGCGGCCTCCGTCCTGCCTGTTCAGACGCATTACAGCGTGCGCCGTGGTGCCGGAGCCGGAGAAGAAGTCGAGGATGATGGCCTCGGGCTTTTCCTTCACGAAGAAGCGCAGCGTATCTTCAACTGCGTAGAGGGATTTTGGATATGGAAATGGTCGTCCACCCAGAAGCATTTTCAACGTCGCAGTCCCATGGTCTGTGCCACTGTGCGAAGTCATCGTCCAAACCGTTTTCCCATGCTGCGGTTTGATGGTGTTTCCAAGTAGCAGCGTACCTCGCTCATCATGGCCGAGAACGGCAATACTCCCGTCCTCTATGCGCCCCCAATCACTGGACATCAAATAATTCAGCGTCCACCTACCCGTTTTCTTGTTGCGTGTCCCTATTTGTACGCGTCCATCTTTTAGGTACTGCTTCAAAGTGTCGTCAGACACCTGCCAACAGCCATGTTTCCTTTTATCGCCCTCATCACCATGCCTGATAGGCCACTGAACTATTTCGCCGTGCCTAGCTTTTACTGTATCAATATCAAAATCCCAATCAACGTGGCGGCCTATGCGCGTGATGCGTCCTGTTTCAGCCTCAAGAAATATCGGGTAGAACTTTACTTCCGTATCGCTACGCAGCGACTGACCACCAGAGCGAAGCAGGCTCGCCCAGCGCACCGGCTTTTCTTCCTGCTCATCTTCGCCACAGAGCATTCGCTTCGTCGTTTTAACCGGCTTCGCGCTACCAATGTACGCGATAAACAAATACTCCTCAACACGAGCGAAGTAGTCCCGCTTGGGTGTTCCTTTCGGATTGATAACCGACGTGACCATCTGGATAGTCGCTTCGGGAAACGTCTGTTCCAGCAGCAAGCCCAGCCGCAGATATTCCTTCTCGTCAATCGTGACGATCAACACCGAATCCGCCGGATTCAACAAGTTCTTTGCCACCAGCAAGCGCCGCTCCATCATTGCCAGCCATTTGCTGTGTCGGTACGAATCTTCCTTTTCCACGTAATCGTTGTTGTACTTCCAGTCCTTTGCCCCTGTGTTATAGGGCGGGTCGATGTAGATGACATCCACCTTCCCCCGGTGGGTATAGGTCAGCGCCTTGAGAACGTGGTAGTTCTCACCATTGATGACGGTCTGGTAGGGTCTGTCACCACCACGGAGTACCTTGCCGTTACTGACCAGTCCCGGATAGATGGTATCGCGGAACTCGGCCACCACTACCAAATCACTCAGCGCCACGGTCTGCGTTTCGAACTCCGCCGTATCCAGCAAATCCAGGTCAGCCGTATTCTTCGCCTTGTGGATGGACTTCACCTGCCATAGCCTCTGATCGCCTTTTCGGGGTGCACCACGCTCCGGCAACACGCGCACCTTGTTGCCCTTGCGTATCGGGCACAGCGGTAGTTCTACCGCTTCCGGGCTATGCCGCTCGAAGTTCAGGCCGAAGGGAAGGCGCGAAGAGAGAATCTTGAACTCTCGATCCAACTCAGCCCCCAGAGCCGAATCTTTGGCTTTTGCCTTGGCAATCAAATCAGTCAGTCTGGACACGAAAATTTTTTCTCTCTTCTATCTTCGATATTGATGACGTGGCTGTACGACGCCGCAATGCTTGTAAAGCATGGTTCGAGATACTCCATAGCGACGGGCCACGTCCGCAATCTGAATATCGGGGTCACGCAGCAGAGCTTTAATCTCTCTCACCTGCTGTTCATCGAGCTTCAGCTTGCGTCCGCTCCTGGATCAAACCACGCTCAAATTCGGCCAGCGCTGCGAACGCATGAAAAATCAGCTTGCCCGCCGCGCTGCCGGTTTCAATCTTTTCTGTCAAACTTTCAAACCCGACAGCACGCCGCTCAAGATCAGTCACGATCCGCACAAGGTGAGGCAGGCTATGCCCGAGCCGATCCAACCGTCACACCCAGCATGCTGGAGCGCGCTGCGCTGCAGGTCAAGGTGCTGATCATCGATTGATACACGGGCGTATCCAGGACATTGAAAACTTGACGCAAATATTAACACCAGAGGGTAGCATTCACGAAGGTAAAGTGCGCCACAATGATCTGTTCAGAAAACCACCGTTTTCTGGACACTCTTGCATTGTTCTCATGACTCCATTCCAAACGAGCCATCAGTTCCCAGTCGCTTTCTCCATGGCTACAATAAGGTTGGAAAGCTCGCCTTGCTTAGCCAAAATCGTATTGAGCGCGGTCCTCACTTCGCTCTCTGGAACAGCTTGGCCGGGCGCGTCCACAAGCCACAATTTCAAGAGACCACCCAGCCGCCCAAAGTCGCCCCGCAATCGGGTGAGGGTCGAGAGGGTATCAAGGTCAATCATGCTCGGCGGTTCATAGCCAAGGGCCAGCTTCCGAAGCAGGGCAGAAACAGGAAGCCGCACCTTCCGGGCAGTACCCTGAATGGCCTTCCTCTCGTCCGCCGTAACCTGAACTTTGATTGGCGTTCCAGCCCTTGGCCCCACATGCTTGTTGCGCTTTCTGCTCTGATCTTCCATCGGGCTTGCCCCTTATCCAGCATTGAGCCAAAGGCGAATAAGCACGTTGCCCCGGACGGGGCAGCCTATCTTGCTTTCAGAGATTATGCAATTTTTTGCAATTATATGCAAAAATAACGGAACAATAGGTTATTGCTTATGTTCGCATATAATTGCATTTAATTGCCTGTATTAGCTTATTTTCGCTTCATGATAGCCTCAGGCCGATGCGTTTAAACACATCGACGGAAGAGAGGCATTCTTTTGGAAAGGAAGAGACGTTTCAATGACGCCAAGCAAAAAAGGTATGGCGCGGGTCAGATTTATCGCCCTGAAGGACGTCATCACCAAAGAGTTGGAACAAGGCTACAACAGAACGGATATTTTCCAAAAGCATCATGATGCTCTGCTAATGAGCTACAGCCAGTTCACTCGGCATATCCAGAAGTTCATCGTGCAGCCCTCTGTGGTGCGTTCAACCAATGTTCAGCCGATACCTAACCTCGTCGCAACTCCTAGCTCGACAGTTGAAGAACAACCCTCTCCCAAACGTCATTCCTTTACGGCTCGTCCCGTCCACTTTGATCCGGATCCAGATCCCGATAAAATCAGACACTGGCTTAGCCCTGCGCCGAAAGATTGAGCTTTTCTCTGCTCCGGTGCACGTACGAGATGCCTCATGGACGTTCGGGAGGCCAATGCCACATCCGCACAGAAACCCTCATCCCATTTTGGCAGCTTCAGGCACTTACTGGTCGACGAGTTATCCACACCCAAGGGGGTTTTAAGAGTTTTATATAGTTTTAAAGTTTTAGTCGCGAAAAACGCATTTTTATTCAATTATATCAAATAGTTATAAGTCTGTCTGGTGTGTGATAGACGGCATCTGGTGTGTAATAGACGGTAAACGGTGTGCGATAGACGGTGATCAGTGTGTAATAGACGGCCTATCCACAGGTCTGATCACTTATCGCCCCACCCAAAACCGTCCTATCGACTACCTCATTGGCACCAGCCAGAAGTTCATCGAAAGCTGCTTTTCGATGAAGCATTATCAGTTGAGGCCCCCTCTGCCCCTCATCTTCTCGCAAGACGTAATCAGGCAGGTCATTGGCCGCGATAATCTTACGGAGGATACGGCTGAACTCTTTTAATGAACTGACGCTACCGCTGCGTTCGTAAATTGTCTGGAAGCTCCATCTTGCCTGCCCCTTACCGGCAGCTTGACGTGCCAATCGGTAGATAAAACGTCCAATACCCGTGGAAATCAGAAAATAGGCAGGATCGACTGTCAGGACGTCCGGCCGCTTACCGTCAGTAACTTCCTTGTAAATCCATTTCGGAACTTCAATCTCGACACAGGCTACTCTCCCAGTGTCAGTGCGCGATATAACGGCATACGAACTGATTAGCCCCTCAGATTCAACTGTGCGTAATACACGCCCATCGAAACGCGACGTTTCTCGCACACTCTTTATGATCGTTCCCTGAAGACGGTCGAGCGCCGCCTCAACCTCAGCAAACTGCCGCGAACCATTGCTTTTGCGACAAAACCTAAGAATGTCGCCGATCCGAGGCCGAAACACACGCCCCGGCTTCTTTCCCTTGCCGTCTCGATAGCGATTCATTGCTTCCGTCAGGTGGGAAACAAGCATTAAAACAATATCATAATCCCAGACCGACGCCATTCCGTCAGGGCCAGCTTTGACCTCCACGTAGCCATTCGGCAAATTATAATGGATCATCCCGCCTGCCCGCTTCTTGCCTTTAGATACGCGAAACAAAGCCACGTCCATCAGGCTACGGCTATCTCTGGTGCCAACGTCGACCAAGGATGGCACCAAAAAATCGAATTGCGCATCAGCCCCTTCTGAAGACCGACTACCATCAGTGGAAATCAATGATGCCGTTTCGCGAGAACGGTTGCCTTGGCACGGTTGTCCAGTATGTCGATATGCCCCTCGTCCTTGAGACTGATCTTCATGGGTGACGCAATTGGCTGTCGGTTTTTTATCCACGAGATCAGGGGATTCAGTGCTCACCTGCATCAATCGCTACAGTTTGGATTGTCATGCCGGCCCAGGACGAGAGGCTACGACACCAGACACCTTGCGTGCCTCGATCCACTCCTCAATCTCAGCCAGGTCCCAAGCGACGTTTCGACTGGTAAGAGCAATACGGCGAGGAAAATCTCCTCTCTGCTCCATGTTGAAAATAGTGCGCTCGGCCAACGGTATCATTGCATGAAGCTTTTTCCGGCCGATAAGCGTCTTGCTTTTTACTTTTCCCTCCATGCTCACTTTCCTTTGATATCGTGCAGATGCTTGACGATACCGGCCAGTGCCCGCAGGAACCTGAAAAATAGTTAGAATCTAGTTGTCATTCAGGATATAGTGGAACGATGAAAAAGAGCATGAAGATGCAGGACGCTTTTGATCCGTATCTTGAACGTATGGTTTCACAGTCTGAAACTTCCTCAGGTCGCATCAAAGCCAAGCTCAGTGACAGTTATGCATGGTGTTTCTGCGAACTCTGCGAAAAACCTACTGAATATTCAGCAATTTTAGAGGCACCAAAGGTCGTTAAACGCCTCCAAAGAAGAAATGCCAAAGTTGTATCGCGGAGAGAGACTATATATGCCGCAGCTCAGGAAAGAGCTGATGCATTAGTCTTACGTTATGAGCAGGCATGCGAAGGCAAATTTGGCCCCTATGAGGCTGCCAGCATGTTGATGCACTACTGCGATATTCCTGAAATGCAGGGAGATCGATCTGTAGATGGCTTTCGAGAACAAATTGAAAGAAAAATGCTATTTGCGGAATGGGCTCGGCATGGTGAGCCCGTTTGGACCACTAGACTACCGGGGCAGACGGACGGAGATGCAAAACCCAGCAAGCTCTACTGCGAAACACATAATCCAAGACGGAGCGATGATGCCCGTCGCGCTTACCAACGAGATAGACGCTTCATATTAGAGTATCATGATTTCATTGAGAAAATTTGGAGCCGAGTCATTAACGCCGGTTCTCACCCAACATGGGATATTGAAAGTCATGCTTACGTCAGGAGAGAAGCTCGCCGCCAACTTCAGGCCCTTAAATCACCCACCAGCATGATCGGCGATTTTCTAACTCAAGGGACTATGAATCAGGCTGAAATAGCGCGTCACCTTGGCGTATCTCGCCAAGCAGTTTCAGCAGCTATCAGACGACGCGCCAAGAAATCAGCCGAATAACGCCAATGTCACCGCTGCCTGATTGTCCATTCATCAATCATGTCAGCCCAATCCTGTAACATTGCTGTTCGCTGCTCGCGATATTCAGCCTTGTTGTAAACGGCTCTTACCCCTTTCTGTTCATGAGCAAGGCACTTTTCGATCCAATCGGTATTGTAGCCAGCCTCATGCAGCAGAGTGCTTGCCGTCCTGCGCAAATCATGAGGACCAAATTTTGCGAGCGGCTTTCCTTCTTTCTGAGCAAGCCTGTAGGTCAGCGTGAGGACCTGGTTGAGCGTTGCACTACTCATCGGCTGATCGGTATCGTAGCGGGACGGCAATATGTAATCTGAGCCACCGGAAAACGTCTTCAGGGCGATGAAAATATCGAGCGCCTGTCGCGACAGAAATACCAAATGGGGGTTGCGCCGCTTCATCCGCTCTTTGGGGATCGTCCAAAGCGCCTGACTAAAATTGACCTCGCTCCACGTTGCGTTGGTCAGTTCGCTCTTTCGGACCATCGTCAGCAAAAGCAGCTTGGCTGCGGCCCGGATCGAGGGGGTCGTGCCAATGCGCTCGATGAACTGATACATCAAGCCGATCTCTTCAGGCGTCAGAGCGCGATCCCTTGGCTCAAATTTTGCTATGCTGGTCGGACGAACCAGTTCAGCCGGATTTTGGACCTTCTGCCCTCGTTCGATAGCCCATCGGTAGACCTGGAACATCACCTCTCTTGCGTGAACCGCAGTCGCCGGAGCGCCCCGTTCGACGATGGCGTCAGTCAGCGCCCGCAGGTCTTCATGGGTAATCTCCACAAGCTTCTGACTGGCGAATTTAGGCTTCAGTTCACGCTCGTAGACGGATTTGCGCATGTCACGAGTTGAGTCCGCCATCTGATATCCGCGCAGCCACTTCTCGGCCCATGCTCCGAACGTCTCCACGCCCTTGATACGCGCCTTTTCGCGAGCTTTTTCCTTAGCAGGTGACTTACCTGCTGCAATCAGCTTTTTAGCCTCTCCTAATTGCTCACGAGCTTCGGACAGAGTGATGCCTCCAACGCCGTAACGCCCGAAAGTCAAAGTTTCCTGCCTGCCATGGATCGCGTAGTTGTAGCGAAACGAAATGCTCCCCGCAGGCGTAACCGCAACGTACAACCCATCGCGGTCATTCACCTTGTAGAGCTTATCCATCGGCTTGAGGTTGCGCAGTTTGGTATCGGTCAGCATCGGTTCGTGGCACCCACATAACGATACCATGATCAAAAACCGCCAGAATAATCAGAAAAATCTCTTTTTATTCAATCAGTTATGGTAAATTAATACCATGACACCACAAAGTGTTCGACATGGTATCAACAAAAATCATGGCATCAGACTCAGTCAGTGCCACGCACTATGCCATAAAAAATAACTGCTTGGCGATACCGTTTGGTGCCAGACAATGCCGGATAAAAACATAAAAAAGCCCGCATTTCTGCGGGCTTTAAGGCACTTTCATGCCGGGTGATGCCACCCTATGCCAGACGTGGGATCATTCCCACTCGATCGTGCCCGGCGGTTTGGATGTAATGTCGTAAGTCACACGGTTGATGCCGCGGACCTCGTTGACGATCCGGCCGGACACGCGGTTGAGGAAGCTCATGTCAAAGGGGAAGACGTCGGCGGTCATGCCGTCGGTGCTGGTGACGGCGCGGAGGGCGCAGGCCTGGTCGTAGGTGCGGCCATCTCCCATGACGCCGACGGTGCGGACGGGCAGCAGGACCGCGAAGGCCTGCCAGATAGCGTCGTAGAGTCCGGCTGCACGGATTTCCTCAAGATAGACGCTGTCCACCTTACGGAGCAGGTCGAGCTTCTCACGCGTGATGTTTCCGGGGATACGGATGGCGAGACCCGGGCCGGGGAAGGGGTGACGTCCGACGATGGATTCCGGGATACCCAGTTCGCGGCCGAGGTCGCGGACCTCATCCTTGAACAGTTCGCGCAGGGGTTCCACCAGGCCCATGTTCATGCGCTCGGGCAGACCGCCGACATTGTGATGTGATTTGATCGTGACGGACGGGCCGCCCGTGAAGCTGACGCTTTCGATCACATCCGGATAGAGAGTGCCCTGAGCAAGGAAGTCCGCACCGCCGATCTTGGCGGCCTCTTCCTCGAACACTTCCACGAAGAGGCGGCCGATGGTCTTGCGCTTGATTTCCGGATCGGTCACGCCGTCGAGCGCGCCAAGGAACAGGTCAGAGGCGTCTCGATGAATGAGGCGGATATTGAAGCGACCGCGGAAGGTTGAGACAACTTCCTCTGCCTCGCCCGCGCGCATCATGCCGTGATCGACGAAGATGCAGGTGAGCTGATCGCCGATGGCTTCGTGGATCAGCACGGCGGCGACGGAGGAATCCACGCCGCCGGACAGACCGCAGATCACGCGTTTGCTGCCGACCTGCTTGCGGATTTTCTCGATTTCCGTTTCGCGGAATCCGGCCATCGTCCAGCCACCCGAGCATCCGGCGACGTTGTGTGTGAAGTTTTTCAGAAGGGCTGCCCCGTGCGGAGTGTGGACCACTTCGGGATGGAACTGCACGCCGTAGATGCGGCGGCCTTCATCGGCGATGAAGGCATAGGGTGCGCCTTCGGAGGTTGCGACGGCGCGGAATCCCGGTGGCAGGGCAGTAACGCGGTCACCGTGGCTCATCCAGACCTGTTCGCGTCCGCCACGTGACCAGGTGCCCCGGAACAGGGCGCAATCCTCGATCACGTCCACGAAGGCGCGTCCGAATTCGCGGTGATCGGAGCCCTCCACCGTCCCGCCAAGCTGCTGGCACATGGCCTGCTGCCCGTAGCAGATGCCCAGAACCGGGACATTGAGGGCGAACACGATGTCGGGGATGCGCGGAGCATTCTCGTCATGCACGGAGCAGGGGCTGCCCGAGAGGATGATGCCGCGCGGGGCATACTCGCGGATGCGGTCTTCCGTGGCGGTAAATGGCCAGATCTCGCAATAGACGCCGCTTTCGCGTACGCGGCGGGCAATGAGCTGTGTGACCTGGGAGCCGAAATCGAGGATAAGGATTCGTTCGGCGTGCAGGGAGGCGCTGAGTGTCATGGCGGCGGCTATCCGGTCGGCAGGGATCTTCATACAGGAACCTGCGGTATAGGACGGATAGCTGCGTGCGTCATGTCCTGAGGGACGGAAAAGGGGCTGGGAATGCTGAAATATGTAATGGCGGCGGTCTGTGTCGTATCTGCAGCGCTGGTGAATGCTGCGGGGCCGGCGTGCGCTGCGGATCTGAGCGGTGTCTGGTATGGTGTTATGGTGACGGAGCAGGGGCAGTGTCCGGATGCAGAGGACTCCGTTCTGAAGGTTTCGCCCGGGGAGCTGACTTTTTCGCCAGGTGGCGGGTCAATCGTGCTTCATGGAAAGCGAAAAAAGGATGTGCAGACCCTGCACGCGCAGCTTCGTATGCAGGATGCGAAAGGGCATCCGATGCCGATGGTGTTCGAGGGGCAGCCCGAGGGTGACCGGATCACGGGCGTTTACGGTACGCCATTCTGCCGTGCGCATATTGAGATGAAGCGGGACTGAGCCGGGTATGAAAAGAAAATGAAAAAAGGGGCTTGCCCTGTTTTTCGTTTCCAGGTAAACAGCGCCGCACGACGCACCCGTAGCTCAATTGGATAGAGCACCAGACTACGAATCTGGGGGTTAGAGGTTCGAGTCCTTTCGGGTGCGCCATTCTCTCTTCTGAAAATTTTCCTCCGCGTTTTGCTGATCTCCGGCGGTTCTGTTCCTGCGTGATATCAGAACCGGAACTCCATGGTCTGCATATAGAAAACGCCGCTGCGAGCACCTGCGCTTCGCAGAGCTTGTGGGTTTACAAAACCGGAGAGATCATGTGTTTATCGTGAGATTTCCAAAAACATACCAGTTCGTCGCTTTCAGGTCGCGTGTCGGATGCCAAAATGATCTGGCTGTTTCGTGAGCGTCTGACACATACCGGTGCAATTGATGTTCTGTTCAACCGCTTTGACGCGACCCTGAGGAATACCGGCTATTTACCGATGTTCTGCCAGATACAGGATCCCACATTGCAGCGCCTCAGACTATCATGACAGATGTGACGCATCTCGAGGCACATCGCATGGCTTGAAGTCTGCGGGTAAAAAAGGGGATACAGACTGCCTGATGGGACGGACAAAAGGTGGTATGGACACGAAGCTGCATACGATCATCAATCAGAACAGACGACCACTCAGTTTTTTCATGACCGCGGGACAGATCGGTGATTATACCGGTGCTGCTGCCCTTATGGACAGTCTTCCCGCAGCCCAGAGGATGTTTGCCGGCCGGGGCTATGACGCTGGCTGGTTCAGGGATACCCTGCAGGAGAAAGGGATCAAGCCCGGCATTCTTGGTTGGAAATTCCGCGGCAAACCTGTCAGATATGACAAGCGGAAATACAAATGCCGCAACCGCATCGGGATCATGCTCGTAAGGCTCAAGGGGTGGCGGCAGGTCGCAGCCCGCTACGGCAGATGCCAGACCGTCTCTTCTCGGCCATCTGCCTCGCAGCAACCATCTTGTTCTGGCCATGAGCCCTGAGCCTAATAGGCGTTGCCTACGTCGTGTCGTCAGTTAAGCAGTATGATGATTGAAGCGAACTGCACTGCTGCGAGGAAAGTAGATTTGAGTTTGTCGTAGCGGGTAGCGATGGCGCGGAACTGTTTGAGTTTATTGAAGAACCTCTCGACAAGATTACGCTCCCTGTAAAGGGCAAAGTCCGTTTTCCGTTGTGTTGTTCTGTTGCTTTTTGATGGGATAACCGGAGTA
>NZ_JAJJND010000063.1 GCF_029759835.1 Acetobacter sp. AN02 | reverse complement strand
CGTGGTCGTGGCGCTCCCATGACGTATCTGTCCCATAAGGCGTCCTTCCACTCGCGTGAAAATAATACCCCATCAAAACACGGGACTAAACACCTAAAAGACTGCCAGGTAACATACGCCAGTTAACGTGACAGCACCGATAATGGATCATGAAGCAGTCCAGTTTCTTGGATATTGAAGAGGCTTTGACCTATTCAGACGGGAGCAAACGGTCTTACGAACAGTCCATTTTACGATTTTAAATTAACCAAAAAGAGAGTTTCCCGAACCATCCACCTTGCTACAGGGCGGAATGTCTCGAAACCGGACCGGCTAGCGACTCTCTCAAGCCGACGTATCCGTGCACGTGTAATCCCCACAAAAAACGCCGCTCCGGTTTTCCGGAGCGGCGCTGATGTAAGGGCCGTTCAGGCTGTCCGGTCAGTGACCGGAGCTGTTGCCTGAGAAGTCCGGCTCCGATAAGCATGAGGCCTTGAGCTGGCTGACCAGGGCTGCCTTGAGGCGTTCCAGACCTGCCTCGCTCTTGCCTTCCGCACGGGCGACGAGCACGGCCTGGGTGTTGGAGGCGCGCAGGAGCCACCAGCCGTCTTGTGTGTTCACGCGCACGCCGTCTATTTCCGAAACATCGGCTCCTTCCGCGCGCAGGCGACCGGCCACTTCCTCGATCACGCTGAACTTGCGTGTATCGTCGCAATCGAAGCGAACTTCCGGTGTGGAGGTCGTTTTCGGCAGGGCTTCGCGGAAGGCTGACAGCGGCGTTCCGAGGCGCGCGACGATACCGAGCACGCGGATCGCGGCGTAGAGCGCATCGTCAAAGCCGTACCATTTGTCGGCGAAGAAGATGTGGCCTGACATCTCTCCGGCGAGCGGAGATTTTGTCTCGGCCATTTTCGCCTTGATCAGCGAATGGCCGGTGCGCCACATCAGCGGTTCGCCGCCTGCCACGCCAACCTCGTCAAACAGGATCTGGCTGGCTTTCACGTCGGCGATGATGGTCGCGCCGGGGTGATTTTTCAGCACATCACGCGCGAGGAGCACGAGGATCTGGTCGCCCCAGAGGATCTCGCCCTTGTCATCGACGACGCCGACACGATCCGCATCACCGTCGAACGCAATGCCGATATCGGCTTTCTTCGCGCGGACCTCGGCAATGAGCTGCTCAAGGTTCTTCGCGACTGTCGGGTCCGGATGATGCGCCGGGAAGGTGCCATCGATTCCGGGGTTGAGCACGATATGCTCACCCGGCAGCTTCTTCACCAGCTTCTCCAGGACGTCTCCGGCCGCACTGTGGCCGTTATCCCAGACGACTTTCAGAGTCTTCTCGCTACCGTCATAGTCTTTCACGAGGCGGGTGATGTAGTCGTCTGAGATATCGATCGTCTCGGACGTGCCTTTTGCCTCCGGCGTGACATCTCCGGCTGCGGACAGGCGGCCGAGCTCCTGAATATCCTTTCCGAAAAAGGGCTTGCCGGCCAGCATCATCTTAAAGCCGTTATAGTCCGGCGGGTTGTGGCTGCCGGTGACCATGATCGCGCCGTCTGCCTTGCGGATGACGGAAGCGAAATACAGCATCGGCGTCGGGCCGCAGCCCACGCGCACGACGTGCAGGCCGCAGGCAGTCACGCCCCTGACCAGTGCGGCTTCTAGGTCCGGAGAGGACAGGCGTCCGTCATAGCCGACCGTGACGGTTTTGCCGCCGTTGCGCACGACCAGGCTGCCGAAGGTGCGGCCGATGGCGAAGGCGTCGTCCGTGGTCAGTGTCTTTCCGACGATGCCGCGAATGTCATATTCGCGCAGGCTGGTCGGATCGAAGCTGTGGGAGAAGCTCATCAGACGGCACCCGTGTAGTTCTTCAGGAATCCGCGGACGTCATCCGCAAGATCGGGGCGATCGAGCGCGAAGGCGATCTGTGCCTCCAGGAAGCCGATCTTGTTGCCGCAGTCGAAACGACGTCCCTCATAGCGCAGACCGTGGAACGGAATCTCTCCGACCATCTTCGCCATCGCGTCAGTGAGCTGAACCTCTCCGCCCGCACCTTTCTCAAGCTTCGAGAGATGCTTCATCACATCGGCCGTCAGGACGTAGCGTCCGATGATGGACAGGTTGGACGGGGCATCCTCGGGCTTGGGCTTTTCCACCAGCCCCCGGATCTCCACCATTTTGCCGTCATCCTTGCCCGGATTGAGCACGCCGTAGCGGTTCGTGTGCTCACGGGGCACTTCCTCAACCGCGACCACGCTGCCGCCGGTCTGGTTATAGGCCTCGATCAGCTGTCCGATGCAGGGACGGTCAGCGCGGACCAGATCGTCCGGCAGAATGATGGCGAACGGATCGTCACCTATAAAGCTGCGGGCGCACCAGATGGCGTGGCCGAGACCGAGCGGCTCCTGCTGACGCACGGCGGCCAGCGAACCGGCTTCGATGCTGCTGGGTGCCAGGGCTTCCAGGCAGTCTTTCTTGTTCCGCTCGCGCAGCGTGACTTCCAGCTCGAACGCCACGTCGAAATAATCGATCAGCGAGTCCTTGCCGCGCCCGGTGATGAGGCAGAACTCCTCGATTCCCGCCGCCCGGGCCTCGTCAATCGCATATTGTATGAGGGGCTTGTCGACGACCGGCAGCATTTCCTTAGGCATGGCCTTCGTCGCGGGGAGGAAGCGTGTGCCAAGCCCGGCAACGGGCAGGACCGCTTTCTTGAGTGGTTTCGTCACAAAACTGACCCTCTGATATCATCCTGAGAGACGGCACGCATCACACGCCCGCCGCCGTGTTCACGACCTTACGCTGAACACGGGTTACTGGCCAGTTATCTGCCATCCGAGCGTGGCAATAAAAAGACACCTGCCGGAAGGCATCTTCTGCCGCGGGCATGTGCCAGCCCGTCCGGCTGCCTGCCGAAGCTGTGATATCAGGAGATTTTTCAGAGATCCCCGACCCGGGCGGGGAAAATTCCCCGCGTCGGTTCAGGATACTGGTGCGGCCGAGAAGACTCGAACTTCCACGGGGTTTCCCCCACAAGCACCTCAAGCTTGCGCGTCTACCATTCCGCCACGGCCGCCCGTGACAACCGGCACCACATGAGCGATACCGGGGACGGAGGCGCGTATAACCGATGGCTGACCCCGCTGCAATGACCCATACGAAAATTATCCGGGAAAAATCATCCCGGCCTGTTCCCTATCCCGAGGCGCTGGACCGGATGGAGCGCGAGGCTATCGCGATCCGGGAGGACGGTGCGCCTGAAAGGCTGTGGTTTCTGGAGCATCCGCCGCTGTTCACCTCCGGCACCTCCGCACGCGAGGAAGACCTGTTCAATCCGCATGGCTATCCTACCTATCCGGCAGGGCGCGGCGGGCAGTGGACCTATCACGGCCCCGGGCAGCGCGTGGTCTATCTCATGCTGGATCTGTCGCGCTCCAGGGGAGATCTCAGGGCGCGTGATCTGCGGCAGTATGTTTTCTGTCTAGAGGAGTGGATCATCCGCACCCTTGCCCGGTTCGGCATCACAGGGGAGCGCCGGGAGGGGCGAATCGGGGTCTGGGTTACGGACCCGCGGACGGGAGCGGAGGAAAAGATCGCGGCCATCGGCGTGCGGGTCTCCCGCTGGGTCAGTCGTCACGGCATTGCGATCAACGTTGATCCGGATCTGAATGATTTTGAGGGAATCGTCCCCTGCGGTATCCGCGAATTCGGCGTCACCAGTTTCCGCAAGCTCGGTCTGCAGACCCGGATGGAGGAAGTGGATCAGGCTCTGACGGAGATCTGGCCTGATATTTTCGGTCCGGACTGATACGGCTTCCTTGCGGCTCCGGGGAGCTGTTTTCTGCGGATTACAAGACATCGGCATACGGAGAGCCGTTACCGCAAAGACGGCTCCCGGCCGGGCTGGAATCCGCATTTCCGTAATGACGTTATTCTAGCCCCCAATATCCGGACTGGCAGTGCGGTGACTCCGCGCATGACCGGAAAGATATCTGTAATTTTTCAGGAAAAATGGTGCCCAAGACCGGGATCGAACCAGTGACACTGCGATTTTCAGTCGCATGCTCTACCAACTGAGCTACTTGGGCGTTGCTGCCTTGACGGAAGCGTGACGGCCACTCGGACCGACGGAGGTCTCTATAATACCAGGCCTGACGGAGTGCAAGAGTGTGCGGAGATTATCCTTGCGGCGCTTCCGTGCAGGGAAAAACGGAACCGGAGCGGGAGGTAGAAGTTTTCCCGCTCCGGCAGGGTGCATTTTAAAGCAGCATTTATGCCCCGGCGGATCTTATTTCGCAGACGGGTAGCCCGCCTCGATTTTCTGCTTCACGCTGGCTGGCAGCGGGACGTAGTCCAGTTTGCGGGCCGTTTCATCACCGTTTTTAAAGGCATGACTGAAGAAATCACGAACAGCTGCCGCCCTTGCCTGGCTCTGCGGGTTTGTCGGAACCAGAACGAAGGTTGCCGATACGATCGGCCAGACATTCCTGCCTTTGCCATCCAGCAGATCGACGGCAAAATTCTGCGCGTGATCCCAGTCTGCCGCAGATGCTCCGGCGGAGAAGCTGTCCAGGCCCGGGGAGACGAAATCTCCGTCGTGATCCTGGAGCAGAGCGGTCGGGATTCCGTTATGGCGGGCATAGGCATATTCGACATAACCGATGCCGCCCTCCGTTGCATGGACGGAGGCCCCGACTCCTTCATTACCGCGTGCGCCCGGGCCGCCCGGCCACTGTACCGAGGTGGCGGCACCGACATTTTCTTTCCATGCCGGAGACACCTTCGCCAGATAGGAGGTGAAGACGAAGGTCGTGCCCGAGCCGTCCGCGCGATGCACCGGAGCGATATCCGTCTCCGGGAGGTTCAGCCCGGGATTGAGGGCTTTGATTTTCGGGTCGTTCCAGCGCGTGATGGTGCCGAGATAGATTTCCGCCAGCACCGGACCGCTCAGGCGAAGCTGACCCGCACCGATGCCCGGGATATTCACCACCGGAACGACGCCGCCGATGACCGTCGGGAACTGATAAAGGGAGGATGCGGTCAGCTTCGCGCTGTCCATCGGTGCGTCGGAGGCGCCGAAATCGACCGTGCGGGCCGTGACCAGGTTCTGTCCCGCGCTTGAGCCGACGCTCTGATAGTTCAGCACCACGCCCGTGGCCGCCTTCGCTTCCGTGCCCCATGCCTGATAGATCGGCGCGGCGAAGCTCGATCCGGCTCCGGTAACATCTTCGGCATGTCCTGCCGCCGCGCACAGAGGCGTGGCTGAGAGCAGGAGGGTGGCCAGGAAACGTCTGGATGTCAGCATCATCTTCTCCTCAGCCCGGCTGCCCGGATCGGGGTCTGGCCGGATCAGCACGGTCTCTAGCGTGAGACATCTCCGGCGAAAAATGATGTATTTATGACAGGCTCAGCGGCTGGCAGAGCCGGAGTGCGGAGTCAGAAAACCGGCTCCGGATAGACCACTCCCGTCAGGATCAGCCCGTCCGGCGGGGCTGTTGGCCCGGCCCGGCACCGGTCCCGCGCATCAAGCGCCGTGCGCATGCCCGAGACCGGCCAGCGCCCGCATCCGACGAGCTGAAGCGAGCCGACCAGATTGCGGACCTGGTGGTGCAGGAAGGAGCGGGCCTCCGCGATCACGCTGATCACCTCTCCCTCCCGCCGGACATCCAGGCGATCCAGGGTCCGCAGCGGACTTTTTGCCTGGCAGGCCGCGGCGCGGAACGAGGTGAAGTCGTGGCGCCCGAGGATGGTCTGTGCCGCCGCGTGCATCGCTTCCGCATCGAGCGGAAATTTTACGTGCCAGATCCGGTTCTGCTCCAGGGCCGGACGGGACGGGCGATTGAGAATCCGGTAGCGATAGGCGCGGCCCGTGGCGGAAAACCGCGCGCTCCACTCCGCGGAGACCGGCGCGGCTGCCAGCACCACGACGGGATACGGCTTCAGGTGGAAGCTCAGACCGTCGCGCACGGCGCGGGCCGTCAGGGGCAGACCGGCCGGGAAATCCAGATGCGCCACCTGGCCCGTGGCATGGACACCGGCATCCGTGCGTCCGGCCGTCACGCTGGGAACCTCCGACCCGCCCGAGAGGCGGCGGGCGGCCTCTTCCAGCACGGACTGGACGGATACGCCGTTCTCCTGTCGCTGCCAGCCGACGAAATCCGTTCCGTCATATTCCAGCAGAACGGCCCATCTCTGCAGGGGAGACGCCACGCTCAGCGCCCCAGAATCGTTCCGGCGGCCAGAGGATGGCCGCGCAGGAAGGCATCCGCCTCCATCATCCCCTTTCCCGGACGCTGAATCCGGAGAATCCGCACGGCGTCCGTGCCGCAGGCCACGGTCAGCGTGTCATCCAGCACCTCTCCGGGCTGGCCTGATCCGCAAGCCGGGGCGACGGCCCCGATCTTGAAAGTCACGCCGTCAAGCGTCGTGAACGTACCGGGCCAGGGGGTCAGGGCGCGGACCTGCCGGTCGATCGCGGCTGCGTCCCGGCTCCAGTCGATCCGTCCGTCCTCCCGCGTCAGCCGTTCCGCATAGGTGATCCCTTCGGCGGGCTGCGGCACCGGGGCGGGCTGCGTATCCAGTACCTGCGTGATCAGGCGCCCGCCTGCTTCCGCCAGCGCATCATGCAGGGAGGAGGCCGTGGTCTGCGCTGTGATCGCCACGCGTTCTTCCAGCAGCATCGCACCGGTATCGAGACCTGCATCCATCTGCATGATGGTCACGCCGGTCTCTGTATCTCCGGCCAGGATCGCGCTCTGGATCGGGGAGGCCCCGCGCCAGCGCGGCAGAAGGCTGGCATGGATATTAAGGCAGCCCCGCACAGGCGCGCGGAGCATCTCCTCCGGCAGGATCAGCCCGTAGGCCGCAACCACGGCCACGTCCGCAGACAGAGCACGGAACACCTCATGCTCCTCCTCGCGGCGGCGCAGGCGTTCGGGCGTGCGGACTTCCAGCCCCAGCGCAAGGGCCTTTTCATGTACCGGAGACCTGCGTTCGGCCTGCCCGCGACCGGCCGGACGCGGCGGCTGGCTGTAGACCGCGACAATCTCGTGACCGGCTCCGTGCAGCGCCTCCAGGGCGGGAACGGCAAAATCCGGTGTTCCCATGAATACGATCCGCATGGCAGAACCCTTCAGTGCCGTCTCTGCTTCTGCTCTTTGGCCAGACGCCGCATGATCATGTTGCGGCGAAGGGTGGAGAGATGATCGATAAACAGGATACCGTCGAGGTGATCGATTTCATGCTGGATACATGTCGCGAGCAGGCCGCTCACCTCCCGCTCCGTCACCGTTCCGTCCAGCGTGGTCCAGCGCACGCGCACGGCTTCCGGACGCGTGACCTCCGCATACTGGTTCGGCAGGGACAGGCAGCCTTCCTCCCGGGCGGACATCTCCTCGCTTTCCGAGATCACCTCGGGGTTGAGCATGATGATCGGATCTCGCTCCTCCTTCTCTCCGAGATCGACGATGGCAAAGCGGCGGCTGATCCCGATCTGGGGCGCCGCAAGGCCGATCCCGGGCGCGGCGTACATGGCCGCGAACATGCCCGGCAGGATCAGACGGATCTCCCCGACATCCTCGGGACGGACGGGATGTGCGACCTGGCGGAGCACGTTTTGCGGGGCAATCAGAATCCCGACCGGCTGCGCCGTGGCGGCGGCCTCGGAAAAAGCAATGTCATTCATAACCTGGATGTAACGCCAGGAGGTTTTTTTTTCCAGTATGGAGATACCCGAAACGGTTCCCGTCCGAAACAGACACGGTACGATACATTGATGACACCCCCTGTTTCCTCATGTAGCTTCCCGGCATGAACGAAATCGTCGTCGTCGCCCTGAAGCGACCCTACACCTTCGTTGTCCTTTCGATTCTGATTATCGTCTTCGGTATCCGATCCGTAATCAGCACACCGACTGACGTTTTTCCCAGCATCAGGATTCCGGTCGTTGCCATCGCATGGACCTATACCGGCCTGATGCCGGAGGACATGTCCGGACGCGTCATCTATTATTACGAGCGCGCCCTGACGGCGACCGTCAATAATATCGAGCATATCGAGAGCCAGTCCTATTACGGGCGCGGCATCGTGAAGGTGTTCTTCCAGCCCGGAACCGATCCGGGAACGGCCCAGACGCAGATCACGGCCGTTTCCCAGACGATCATCAAGCAGTTGCCCGAAGGTGCGACGCCGCCGCTGGTCCTGACTTATAACGCGTCGTCCGTTCCGGTCCTGACGCTGCAGGTCTCCTCCGATTCCATGACCGCGTCGCAGATCTACGACATGTCGTCGAACCTGATCCGGCCTGCGCTGGTCTCGGTGGCGGGGACCGCGATTCCCAATCCGTATGGTGGTCAGCCGGGCAACGTGATGGTCGATCTGGACCCGACCAAGCTGCTGGCGCATGGCCTGTCTCCGGTGGATGTCTCCCGGGCGCTCAGCAAACAGAATATCGTGCTGCCTGCCGGTGATCAGAAAATCGGCTCCCTGGACTGGATGGTGCAGACCAATGCCAGTCCCAGGGCTATCGAAAGTTTCAACAGCATCCCGATCAAGCAGATCGGCAACTCCGTGGTCTATATGCGCGACGTTGCCTGGGTGCATCGAGGGGGGCCGCCGCAGACCAACCTGGTGCTTGTCAAAGGGCAGCAGGGCGTTCTGATCGTCATCATGAAAAGCGGTGATGCCTCGACCCTCAATGTCGTCGCGGGTGTCCGCAAGATCCTTCCCAGCGTCACGAGCACCCTGCCTCCGGGCGTGCATATCCGCGTTCTGAACGATGCTTCCGAATTCGTGCGGGACTCCATTCATGACGTGGTGCGTGAGATGGCGACCGCGGCGGTCCTCACGGGTCTCGTGGTGCTGCTGTTCCTCGGGTCCTGGCGGTCCACCGTCATCATCGCCACCTCCATTCCGCTGGCCATGCTCTGTTCCATCATCGGTCTGGGATGGGTGGGGCAGACCATCAACGTCATGACGCTTGGCGGTCTTGCTCTTGCCGTCGGTATTCTCGTGGATGACGCGACCGTCATGATCGAGAATATCGATGCCCATCTGGGCACCGGCAAGGATCTGGAAAACTCGATCATCGACGCGGCCAACCAGATCGTGGTGCCGACCTTCGTCTCGACCCTGTGTATCTGTATCGTCTGGCTGCCGCTGCTTCAGCTTTCCGGCGTTGCGGGCTGGCTGTTCATGCCCATGGCCGAGGCCATCATCTTCGCGATGATCGCGTCTTTCATCCTGTCCAGAACCCTTGTTCCGACCATGGCCAAATACATGCTCGCAGGACAGGTGCCGCACGGACACGGAGACGGCACGCCGCCGAAAGGCTTCTTCGGCCGCTTCCGCCAGGGATTCGAGAACGGATTCGAGCGTTTCCGTCACAGTTACCGGGAGGTGCTGGTTTCCCTGATCGGCACGCGCGGTCTGTTCATCGGCGGCTTCCTGACGGCGGCCCTCACCTCTTTGCTGCTGCTGCTGTTCGTCGGTCAGGATTTCTTCCCTGAGATCAATTCCGGCTCACTCGCCATGCATATGCGCGCGCCTCTGGGCACCCGTATTGAGGAAGCCGGCAAGATCTCGCAGCTTGCCAATGCGGAAATCTCCCGGCTGCTGCCGGGTCAGGTGGAGAATATCGTCGATAACTGCGGTCTGCCGTTCTCGCCGCTCAACCAGTCCTTCATTCCCACGCCGACCGTGGGCACTCAGGACTGTGACCTGACGATCTCCCTGAAAAACCAGGAATCGCCGGTTGCCGAATATCGCGGGATTCTGCGCAAAGGGCTGGCGAAAACCTTCCCGGGCACGAGATTCACCTTCATGCCTGCCGATCTGACCGCGAAAATTCTCAACTTCGGTGCGCCGGCTCCGATCAACGTGCAGATCGTCGGGCGCAACCTGCATGACAATTTCCGTTTCGCCAATCAGCTTGCCGCACGGCTCCGCCACGTGACGGGCATTGCCGATGTGGTGGTGCAGGAGCCGATGACCACGCCGACGCTGCAGGTCAACACGCATCGCAGCTTCGCGCTCGGGACCGGCATCACGGAAACCGACGTTGCGAACAACATGCTGCTGGCGCTGTCCGGAAGCTCCCAGGTCGGCACGACCTACTGGCTGGATCCGGCCACCGGCGTGTCCCATCTCGTGGACATCATGATGCCGTCGCACTTCCTGCAGACCATGAACTCCCTTGAGACCATTCCGGTCGATAAGGGTGATGGCAACCCGCAGAACAGGACGATGCAGCTCCTGGGCGGTCTGAGCAAGATCGAGCAGACCGGCACGCCCGGCGTGGTGGCGCATTACAACATCATGCCCGTGTTCAATATCTACGCCATGAATGAAGGCCAGGATCTCGGGGCCGTTTCCCGCGCCGTGCAGAGCATTCTGGATCAGGAGCGGAGCCGTCTTCCGCACGGATCCTCTCTTGTGATGCGCGGTCAGGCGGAGACCATGAACTCGGCCTATATCCAGCTCGGTGCCGGGCTGGCGATGTCGGTGCTGCTGATCTATCTGATCATCGTGGTCAACTTCCAGTCCTGGCTCGATCCCTTCATCATCATCACCGCACTGCCGGGTGCGCTGGCCGGGATCTCCTGGTCCCTGTTCCTGACGCACACCTCCCTGTCCGTTCCGGCTCTGACCGGCGCTATCATGTGCATGGGAACCGCGACTGCCAACGCGATTCTGGTGGTGGCTTTTGCCCGTGATGAGCTGGAGCGCCACGGAGATGCGTTCCGCGCGGCCGTGGATGCCGGGTTCGAGCGTATCCGCCCCGTGCTGATGACCGCATCCGCCATGATTGTCGGCATGATTCCGATGTCGATCAGCAATTCGCAGAATGCCCCGCTGGGCCGTGCCGTGATCGGCGGGCTTCTCGTTGCCACCGTTGCCACGCTTCTCTTCGTCCCGTGCGTTTTCGCCCTGCTGCACGGACGCAAAGCCAGACGCACAGATGCTATTACTACAGGAGAAACCGCATGACCGGCAGCCCGTCCTCTCAGGGTCCGACCCCGGGTCCGGCCTCGGGCCGCAGCAGGAAGCCTGCCGTTCTCATCGCCGTGCTGATTGCCGTCGTTCTGGCCGTCTGGGGGGTCGTACAGCGCACCTGGACCTACCAGTCGCTTTCGAAGGAAACAGCCGAAGCCGCACTGCCGCATGTGCAGGTGATCAGCCCGCAGCGCGGACCGGCGCGCAGAAAGCTGAGCCTGCCGGCGAATATCTCCGCCTGGTATCAGGCTCCGATCTACGCCCAGGTCTCGGGCTATGTGAAGATGTGGTACACCGATATCGGCGCGCAGGTTAAGAAGGGCGATCTTCTGGCCGAGATCGAGACGCCGGGTCTGGACGCGCAGTCCGCTGCAGCGAAAGCCAATCTCAATGTCGCGCTGGCCCGCTATCACCTGGCGCAGATCACCGCGAAACGCTGGCAGGCCCTGGAAGGTACCCAGGCTGTCTCCCGCCAGGAGGTCGATGTTCAGGCCGCGAACGCCACGGCGCAGGAAGCTCTGGTGGAAGCTGCCCAGCATGAGGCCGAGCGGTTCGAGGCCCTTCAGGGCTTCAAGCGCATCGTGGCGCCGTTCGACGGGATCGTCACGTCCCGCTTCGCCGATGTCGGTGATTATGTGAATGCCGGTCGCGGAGACGTCTCGTCCAACGGGACGGCCACGGAGCTGTTCAGCGTGGCTGATGTCCATGCGATGCGTGTCTTCGTGGATGTTCCGCAGGATTATGCGGATATTATTTCCCCGCATCTGACGGCGAGCCTGACGGTGCCGCAGTATCCGGACCGGAAGTTTACCGCAAAATATCTGGCAACCGCCGGTGCATTCCACGCTGCCACCCGTACGGTCCGCACCGAGCTTATGGTCGGCAACGACTCGCGCGAGCTGTGGCCGGATTCCTATGCCACAGTGGAGTTTGAGGCTCCGGGTGATCCGAACATCCTCATCCTGCCTGAAGGCGCGCTGATCTTCCGGGCCAAGGGGCTGCAGGTGGCGACCGTTGACGGCAGCAACCACGTCCACCTTGTGGGCGTCACGGCAGGCAACAATCTCGGTACCACGGTCCAGATCCTGTCGGGCGTGAAGGAAACCGACCGGATCATCAACAATCCTGATGCCGGTCTTCTGGATGGTGACGAGGTCCGGGTTGTCAGCCCGACGCGCGGATATAACGACAGCTTCCCTGAAAAACCGCCCGCCAGGCACTCGCGTGACGATATCCGGGCCATGCCGGAAGGATCCGCCTCGCCGGATGCCGGAGCGCGTCAATGAGGGGATCGCTGCGCCGCGCACTGATGGTGTTCTGCTCGGTTACCATTGCCGGGTGTGACATGGCCCCGGCCTATAAACCCGAACGCCTGGTCTTTCCCGACAACTGGAGCGGCCAGGGCGTCATGCGCTATGGCCGCCCTTCCGACGGCGCGCCCCGCAGTGACTGGTGGACCTCTTTCGGGGATCAGGACCTCAACCGCCTGGAAGAGCGGGCGATGGCCGCCAATGCGGACCTCCAGGCGGCTGCAGAGCGTTTTACGCAGTCGCGGGATGTTGCGGCGGAAGCTGAATCCCATCTCTATCCGCAGCTGGGCGGCATGGCGGGCGGCACCAAATATAAGGGATCGAAGCACCGGCTGTGGCGTGGTGCGGGTGCGACCGGCCCGGTCTATATGTCGTCCGAGCAGTATCAGGCCAGCGTGACATGGGAGCCGGATTTCTGGAGCTCCATCCGCAACAGAAACATGATGGCCCGGCAGAGCGCCCAGCAGTCTGCCGCTGATTACGCCGTCGCCCGCCTTGGAATTCAGGCGGAGCTGGCACAGGATTATATCCGGCTGCGCGGGCTGGACGCGCTGGAAGCCGTCTACAACGAATCGATCCGGTATTATAAAACTGCTGTCGAGATCACGAAACTTCGTCTTTCCGGCGCTATTGCAGCGGGTCTTGACGTGTCGCGCGCGGAAACACAGCTTTTTTCCACTCAGGCGGCGCTGACAGATGTGCAGGCCCGCCGCGCCGTGATGGAACATGCGATCGCCGTGCTGGTCAACGCGGCACCCGCATCGTTTCATATCGCGCCGCGCCCGGATTTTCCGTTCCGCGATGTCCGTCCCGCTCCTGCCCTGCCCTCTGCACTGCTTGAACGCCGACCGGATATTGCCGCTGCGGAGCGCACGATGGCACAGGCAAACCGTGCCATCGGTGTTTCCCGCGCCGCGTTTTATCCGCACGTGACATTCAACGCGATGACGGGATTTATGGATAACGGCTTCGATCTCGCAAGCCTTGGTAACTCGATGTACCAGTATGGTGCCCAGGCCGTGCTGCAGCTGTTCCAGGGCGGATTGCGCCGCGCGGAACTGCAGCGCACCTGGTCATATTACAGACAGACAGAGGACGACTATCGCGCGACCGTGCTGGAGGCTTTCCAGGAAACCGAAGACAGTCTGACCAATGTCTCAAAACTCAGGACAGAGACAGGGCAGCACGAAAACGCCGTGCATGCAGCTCTTCGCACCCAGTCAATGACCATGCAGCTCTATACCGGTGGCCTGACGAACTATCTTGATGTCGTCGTGGCGCAGCAGGCCGCCCTGGTTGCACAGATTGCCTTTGTTGAAACCCGCACGCGCCAGACCACTGCGGTGGTGGACCTCATCCGGGCGCTGGGTGGCGGATGGTCCCGTTCGGATCTTCCCAAGACGAAGGATATCCGTCCGTTCTCCGTTCTGCAGTATGAAGGCCTTCACAAACCCAAGCCGGTCAGAGACGTGCCGCAAACTGACAACCTTTCCGATGCATATCTGCTCTGGAATCCTGCCACTGCAACGGGTCAGGCTGCCACACCGCGCTGATCCGCACGTACTGACACGCATCCTCCGGTGTCTCACTCCGGAGGATGTTCGTGCTTACTATTAACTCTCAATTGCGACATAGCGCACTGCGCTACATTGTTCAGTGTCTGGATGACCAGAATTTTGAACATCAGCACTGGATCGAATGGCGGTCGTCCGCCCTTACTCCCATCTGAATAGGCCAAAGCCCGCTCCAGATCAGGGCGGAATACTTCAAAATCCACAGTCCGGGAAAACGCTTCGAGCTGCTCGCCAAGTCCGCTCAATCGTGCAAGCCGCTCTTCAACATCAAAGAAGCCAGCCTACATGTTTGGTCCCGGGATTTGATGGTGCGGATTATGTATGAACCTTGATGGTTCTTTTTCCCATTGCTGACAAATGAA
>NZ_JAJJND010000062.1 GCF_029759835.1 Acetobacter sp. AN02 | reverse complement strand
CAAACTCAAATCTACTTTCCTCGCAGCAGTGCAGTTCGCTTCAATCATCATACTGCTTAACTGACGACACGACGTAAGTAAGAAAGAAGCCTCTCCCTTCTGAGGATCACCCGAGAGAATGGCTGTTTCACTTCCTTCAGGCAGACCTTCCTGATGAACGGGTGTCCAGTTATGGATACTACCCATATCCTTTATTATTATACTTGGTGCAGTCCGGCCGATTAAACAGCTTATATTATCGAAGTCATATTCAACCGGTTTGATATATCTTCGTGAGCTGTCGACCTTGCAGCAATCCGGCTTACCTTGGCATTCATCTGACCCGCCGGATGACTTATCTTCAGCCGATGAGGTGTTCCAGCATATACCGGGTTGTAGGTGCGATTTTCCAGTCCCCGGCCAGCCAGTCAGGCACGTCTTCGTGACGGATCAGAGTCAGGCAGTCATATTCTTTGTTTCCGCAGTTCTGCCAGGAATCTCTGATGGCGGCAAAAGGCAGTTCCGTGTGCAGCATGATGGCGATATCCGTAACCCATGTCTTCGGGTGGGTTACGGCAAACAGGACATCTCCTGCGTGCAGCTGCTCTGCCGCCAGACCGAGTTCTTCCGTGGCTTCTGCCAGGAGCTGGTCCCTGAGACAGACCTGATCACCGCCCTCGCGTGATTCGACGGTTCCGGCGGGTGGCGTCTGCCAGTATCCGCCCATATAGGCTCCGGGCGGGGCGCGGCGTCCGGCGACGACGCCGTCGGCGCAGATCAGCAGGCCGCAGACGGCAAGCTGTCGCAGGGGATGCGTCCGGAAAAGCTCCGGTGCCCTGATCTGCGCGAAGGCGCGGCGGTATTCGTCCCAGTGTCCGGTGATCTGTCCGCCTGTGATCTGATCGGCGACGAAGATGCGTCCGTTGAACAGGCGGGGCTGCGCGTTGCATCCCTCTTCCCATATCCGCGAGATGGCTTCTTCCGTTGCGGCGTCTTCCTCGCGAGGGGAAGGTGTGACGCGGATGTCCGGGTCGGGTGAGAGAGGAGTGAGGGGCCAGGAGGTCATGGAGGCATCCGCAGAGAAGGTTGTTCTCCCGTAAAGACCGTTCCTTGCGTTTTTTTTATGACGCTTTTGCAAAAGACATGGTTGCAGTGCCGGATGGAGGCTTTACAGTCATAACGGAATCGTTTCGGAAAGCCTGCTGATGACGCTGAACGTCGCCCTGACGCATCGTACGTCCTACAAATATGATCGCCCCGTCATGCTCGGACCACAGGTGATCCGGCTGAGGCCTGCGGCTCATGCCAGGACACCGGTCCTGTCCTATGCTCTGAAGATCGAGCCGCAGCCGCATTTCATCAACTGGATGCAGGATCCTTCGGGAAACTGGCAGGCGCGTGTGGTCTTTCCGGAGCGCGTGACGCAGTTTGATGTCACGGTCGATCTGGTTGCGGATATGGCCACGATAAATCCGTTCGACTTCTTTCTGGAACCTGAGGCTGAGACTTGGCCGTTCACCTATGATCATATTCTTGACCAGGAACTGGCGCCCTACAGAAAGAAGATCGAACCGGGTCCGGCTCTTGCCGCGCTTCTGGACGGCATCCCGCGCGATACGCAGCGCACCGTGGATATGCTGGTCGGGCTGAACCAGACGATTCAGGAGAGAATTTCCTACGTTGTCCGTATGGAGCCGGGGGTCTGGACGCCTGAGGAAACCCTGACGAAAGAGAAGGGCTCCTGTCGCGACAGCGCCTGGCTTCTGGTGCAGGTTCTGCGGCATCTGGGTTTTGCGGCGCGCTTTGTCTCGGGATATCTGATCCAGCTGGCGGCTGACGAGAAGTCGCTGGACGGGCCTTCGGGTCCGGAGGCTGATTTTACCGATCTGCATGCCTGGGCGGAGGTCTATCTTCCGGGGGCGGGCTGGGTCGGTCTGGATGCTACATCCGGGCTGCTGACGGGGGAGGGGCATATTCCTCTGGCCGCGACGCCGGAGCCTTCCTCCGCGGCCCCTGTTTCCGGCGGTGTAGAGCCATGCGAGACCGAGTTCGGCTTTGCCATGGAGGTGCGGCGGATTGCGGAAACTCCGCGGACGACGAAGCCTTATGGCGAGGAGACCTGGGAGCGGATTCTCAAGGCCGGGGATCAGGTGGATGAGGCGCTGGAGGCAGCCGATATCCGTCTGACCATGGGGGGCGAGCCGACCTTCATTGCGGCGAACGATATGGACGCGCCGGAATGGAACATAGAGGCGCTTGGTCCCACGAAGCGGGCCTATGCCGCCCGTCTTCTGCACCGTCTTGCGGAGCTCTGGTCTCCGGGGGCGGCGCTGATGACCCTGATGGGCAAGCACTATCCGGGGGAGCAGCTCCCGCGCTGGGCGCTGAACTGCTACTGGCGTATCGATGGAGAGCCGGTCTGGACCGACCGGATGCTGCTGGCCACCGATGACGATACCGACAATGCGACGGAGCATGATGCCCGTCGGTTCTGCCGGTCTCTCGCGCAGAAGCTTGGTGTTGATCCGGAGCTTGTCGCGCCGGCCTATGAGGATATTCACTACTATCTGTGGAAAGAGCATCGTCTGCCCGCCAATGTTCTGGCGGAGGGGTCCAGGCTGCGTGATCCGTTGGAGCGGGAGCGTCTTGCTCGCGTGTTCGGTCGCGGGCTGGACCGCGAGTCCGGATCGGTCCTGCCACTGCGTGTGACGGAGATCGACGGGCAGCGGTACTGGCAGTCCGGCCGCTGGTTCATGCGCGGCGATACGATCTTTCTCGTGCCGGGGGACAGTCCGCTCGGTTTCCGTCTGCCGCTGCAGAGCCTGCCATGGGCATCGGACAGCAGCATCGATCCCACCTTCGAGCGGGATCCCTTCTCTCCCCATGCGCGGCTTCCGGCCCATCCGGGTTTCGTGCGTCGGGGGGCGCTGCGCTATAATGGGCAGCCGCTTCCGCTGCAGACGGGACCGGACCGGCCAATGCCGGAGCTGGAGAGCCTGCCCGCGCTGCCGCCCTGGCCTGTAAGGAAGCCGTGGCGGATCAGCACGAAGCAGGCTTTCGAGGAAGATCTGCTGCGTGTGGATCGTGAGGAGCCGGACGTCGTGCGCACCGCGCTGACGGTCGAGGCGCGTGGCGGTATCCTGCATGTCTTCTTCCCGCCACTTTATGCCATCGAGGACTGGCTGGAGCTGTGCGCCGCCGTTGAGGCGACGGCGGCTGAATGTGGCCGCAAGGTTGTTCTGGAAGGGTATGCCCCGCCGAGAGATCCGCGCGTTCTGTCCTTCTCCGTCACGCCCGATCCCGGCGTGATTGAGGTGAACGTGCATCCGGCAGCCTCCTGGCGGGAGCATGAGGAGAGATCGCGCCAGCTTTATGATGAGGCCCGCAAGGTCGGGCTGATTGCCGAGAAGTTCATGCTGGACGGACGGCATGTCGGCACCGGAGGCGGCAATCATGTCGTGATGGGCGGAGCGCGCCCCGAGCACAGCCCCTTCCTGCGCCGCCCGGATCTGCTGCGGTCCCTGGCCGGCTTCTGGCATAATCATCCGTCACTGTCCTATTTGTTCAGCGGTCTGTTCATAGGCCCGGGCTCCCAGCATCCGCGGATTGATGAGGCGCGTGAGGATGCGCTGAATGAGCTGGAGATCGCTTTTGCGCAGGTCAGCCGGGAGACGTTCACGCCGCCGTGGCTGACGGACCGGCTGTTCCGCAATCTGTTTGCGGATATGACGGGCAACACGCATCGTACCGAGTTCTGTATCGACAAGCTGTATGCGCCGGAGAGCAGTTCCGGGCGTCTGGGGCTGGTGGAGTATCGCGCGTTCGAGATGCCGCCGCATCATCGTATGGCGGCGGCTCAGGCGCTGCTGATGCGCGCGTGCATCGCGGCTTTCTGGAATGTGCCTTATGAGCGCCGCCTGATCCGCTGGGGGACGCGCCTGCATGATGACTTCATGCTTCCGCATTATGTCGAGCAGGATTTCCGTGATGCGATCGCGGAGCTCCGCAGCTATGGCGCGCCGCTGGATGCGGACTGGTTCGCGCCGCATTTCGCGTTCCGTTTCCCGCTCATCGGCGATGTGACGGAGCTGGGGATGACGCTGGAGCTGCGTCATGCGCTGGAGCCGTGGAACACGCTGGCTGAGGAGCCTGCGGCAGGGGGGACGGCGCGCTACGTGGACAGTTCCGTGGAGCGTGTGGAGGTGCGTGTCTCCGGCTTTGTTGATGAGCGTTACGTGCTTGCCTGCAATGGCGTGGCGGTGCCGCTCACGCGGACGCAGCGTCAGGGCGAATATGTCGGCGGTGTCCGGTTCAAGGCGTGGAATCCGCCGAGTGCCCTGCATCCGACCATCGGCGTTGAATCTCCGCTGGTCTTTGATCTGTTCGACACCTGGTCGGGCCGGTCTGTCGGCGGGATGACCTATCATGTCGTCCATCCGGGGGGGCGGAATTATGAAACCCGTCCGGTCAATGCGAATGAGGCCGAGGCCCGCAGGCGCATTCGCTTCTTCCCGTTCGGACACACGCCGGGGCCGATGGATACGCCTGTCCTCAGCCGTTCGAAGGACCAGCCGCGCACGCTGGATCTGCGTCGTTTCGGTCGCGGGTTCGTGGTGTGAGGTGAGGCTCCGGCTTTGCAGGCCGGAGATCGTGCAGGGAACCGGGTTCCGGTCCTTCCGATGATCTCCGGTTTCGCGGCTGGTCCGCGCTCTTACGTGGGTGGCCTGCCGTTTTGTGTTTGACTTGCGGACATATTCCGGGGTAACGAGCACCCGTCAGTCAAGTCCCGCCACATCGCGAGTGTTCGCGCCGTGGCGCGTTTTCTTCTGGAGTAAACGGTTCCTTGTTCGAGTCGCTCTCAGGTAAACTCACCAGTGTGATTGATGGTCTCGGCAAGCGCGGTGCGCTGTCCGAGGCTGACGTCATGGAGGCCATGCGTGAGGTCCGTCTGGCGATGCTTGAGGCGGACGTGGCGCTGCCGGTTGTCAGGGATTTCGTCAATCGTGTGAAGGAAGGCGCGGTCGGGCACGAGGTGCTGGAGAGCGTTTCTCCCGGTCAGGCTGTTGCCAAGCTCGTCAATGATGCGCTGATCGAGGCACTGGGCGGCGCCGGAGCCGTTCCGCTCAATCTGAATGTTGCTGCGCCCGTGCCGGTTCTGATGGTCGGGCTGCAGGGATCGGGCAAGACCACGACATCGGGCAAGATTGCCCTGCGTCTGGCAAAGCGTGAGCGGAAGAAGGTTCTGCTGGCCTCCCTCGACACCTATCGCCCGGCTGCGCAGCTTCAGCTGCAGCAGCTCGCGGAGCGGGCGGAGGTCGGGTCCCTGCCGGTCGTTGCCGGTCAGACGCCGGTCGCGATTGCGGAGCGCGCGATGGAGGCGGCGCGTCGCGAGGGCTATGACGTCGTCATTCTCGATACGGCCGGGCGTCTGTCGATCGACGAGGCTCTGATGGAGGAGGTGCGGCAGATCCGCGCCGTGACCCATCCGGCCGAGACGCTGCTGGTTGTCGATGCGATGACCGGTCAGGACGCGGTCAACACGGCTAAAGCCTTCAATGAGGCGGTAGGTGTGACCGGTGTGGTCATGACCCGTATGGACGGTGATGCGCGCGGCGGTGCGGCGCTGTCGATGCGGGCTGTCACGGGTGCGCCGATCAAGCTGACCGGCTCGGGCGAGAAGCTCGATGCTCTTGAGGAATTCCATCCCGAACGCGTTGCGGGCCGTATTCTCGGCCTCGGCGATGTGGCCGGGCTGGTGGAAAAAGCTGCTGACAACCTCGATCATGAGGAAGGCGAGCGTCTGGCGAAGAAGATGCTCGCCGGCAAGTTCGATCTTGAGGACTATATGTCCCAGATGCAGCAGATGAAGAAGATGGGCTCTCTGGCCGGAATTGTCGGGATGCTGCCGGGAATGGGCAAGCTGAAGGACATGATTGCCGAGGCTGATCTCGAGAATACGGTGTTCAGGAAGCACAAGGCGATCATCTCCTCGATGACGCCGAAAGAGCGTCGTGATCCCTCGATCATCAAGGCGTCGCGCAAGAAGCGTATCGCCTCCGGGTCGGGCACCACGGTTCCTGAAGTCAACAAGCTGCTGAAGCAGTTTGATGACATGTCTTCGATGATGAAGCGGATCAATAAGCTCGGCATGGGAGGTCTCATGCGCCAGATGTCCGCACTCATGGGCGGAGGGCCGGGTCGGCCGACTATGGGCTGACCGCTTTCCGCCATTCACAGTTTTTCGTTTTTTAAGACCGGAGTATCCGAATGAGCCTTAAAATCCGTCTCGCCCGCGCAGGTGCGAAGAAGCGTCCTTACTACCATATCGTGATTGCGGACAGCCGCTCTCCGCGTGATGGCCGTTTCATCGAGAAGGTTGGTGCCTACAACCCGATGCTGCCGTCCGATCACACGGATCGCGTGCGTCTTCTGGACGAGCGCATCACGCACTGGCTGTCCCAGGGCGCCCAGCCGACGGATCGCGTTGCACGCTTCCTTGGTCATGCCGGTCTGGCTCCGAAGCCGGCCTATTCCGAGCAGCCGAAGAAATCAGCGCCGAAGAAGAAGGCTCAGGAGCGTGCTGCTGCGGCTGCCAAGGCTGCTGAAGCTGCTGCGGCCTCGGCCTGATTTTCTTGCTGACGCTGCAGGACGCTGATTGCCGGTCATGACGCAGAACCTTATCCGTGTCGGGGTTATCGGAAAGCCGCATGGTGTGCGTGGCCTTGTGCGCGTGCATGCCGAGACGGCTGATCCGGCATCTCTGGAGGAATACGGTGTTCTGAGGGATGACCGGGGGGAAAGCTGGACACTGCACTGGCGCGGTGCGGGAGTTGCGGAGCTTCGGGATGCGTCGGGTCGGCCCGTCGCGGATCGTACGGCTGCGGAATTTCTTGTGAACAGGGTTCTGTCGGTGCCGCGTGAGACTCTGCCGGAAACGGAAGAGGATGAGTTCTACCACACCGATCTTGTCGGCCTGATGGCCTGTGAGAGCGATGCGGAGGTGGGGCGCATTGTTGCGGTTCACGACTACGGAGCGGGAGCCAGTCTGGAGCTGGAAACCGGTCTGCTCGTGCCGTTCACGCGTGCCTGTGTGCCGGAAGTCCGGATTGCTGAAGGGCGGGTGTGTATCGTGCGCCCGGATGAGGTGATCGGGGATGCGGAGCATGATCCGCAGGCACGCAGGCTGATGGCGGAAACCGGCGAATGAGCTGGAAGGCCACGATCCTGACGCTGTTTCCGGAGATGTTTCCGGGGCCTCTGGGGCAGTCCCTTGCCGGGAAGGCGCTGGAGAAAGGTCTGTGGCGCTGCGAGACACGGGATCTGCGTCCTTTCGGTCTCGGGCGGCACAAGTCTGTTGACGATACGCCTTTCGGGGGCGGGGCCGGTATGGTCATGCGCCCGGATGTGATCGATACGGCGCTGGACAGTGCCGCAGGGGCTGAGGATGTGCCGGTGGTGTATCTGACGCCTCGTGGCAGACCTCTGACCCAGCCGGACATACGCCGCTATGTGGCGGGAGCGGGGGTGACCCTGCTCTGTGGCCGGTATGAAGGCGTGGATGAGCGCGTTCTGCAGGCCCGTGCGGTGGAGCAGGTGTCGATCGGGGATTATGTCCTTTCGGGCGGTGAGCCGGCGGCGCTGATTCTTCTCGATGCCTGTATCCGGCTTCTGCCAGGTGTCATGGGATCGGCGGAAAGTGGCGAGGAAGAGAGTTTTTCTGACGGGTTGCTTGAATACCCGCATTACACCCGCCCTGCTGAATGGCAGGGCCGCACCGTGCCGGAGGTTCTGCTCTCCGGCAACCATGCCGCGATTGCGGCGTGGCGGCGCGAACAGTCTGAGACGGCCACGCGGGACCGGCGGCCGGATCTGTGGGCAGCGTATTCTGCCCGGCTGAACAGGAACACGACGGCGGGCAGTCCGGCTGCTTTCCGATATTGAGTATACAGGACCAGGAAGGACACTGAGCTATGAACATCATTCAGCAGTATGAAGCTGACGAAATCGCCCGTCTCTCCGCCGAGCGCGCCGTTCCGGAATTCCAGGCGGGCGACACCGTGCGCGTCGGCGTGCGCGTCAAGGAAGGCAACCGTGAGCGTATTCAGGCTTATGAGGGTGTGGTGATTGCCCGCTCCAACAAGGGTCTGAACAGCAACTTCACGGTTCGCAAGATTTCCAACGGTGAGGGCGTCGAGCGTATTTTCCCGCTCTATGCGCCGACCATTGCGGAGATCAAGGTCGTGCGCCGCGGTAAGGTCCGTCGTGCGAAGCTGTACTATCTGCGCGGCCGCAGCGGTAAGTCCGCGCGTATTGCCGAGCGGTCCCGCGAGACGGTGGCTCAGGCCGCGGAGTAATCTCCGGGCTGTCCGGGGGCTGTGTCTCCCGGTGGGAAATGAGAGACTGTGCGGAGGCCGCCACCCGGAAGGGGGCGGCCTTCGTGCTGTGAACGGGGGTCCGTCCGGCATCATGAGCTGATGAGGGCGGCACAGGACTGAGGAAAGCAAAATGGCGGCGCGCACCCTGTATGACAAGATCTGGGACAGCCACGTGGTCGATACTCTGGAGGATGGCACGGCGATCCTCTGGATCGACCGGCATCTCGTGCATGAGGTGACGAGTCCTCAGGCATTTGAGGGGCTTCGTGTGGCGGGTCGCAGACTGCGTCATCCGGAGGCGACGATTGCCGTCGTGGACCATAACGTGCCGACTTCGGACCGGACCCTGCCGGTGGAAGAGCCGGAGAGCCGCAACCAGATCGAGACGCTGGAGCGGAATGTGAAGGAATTCGGCGTTCCGTATTTTCCGTTGCTGTCCGCCGATCAGGGGATCGTGCATGTGGTGGGTCCGGAACAGGGTATTTCCCTGCCCGGGATGACGATTGTTTGTGGCGACTCCCATACATCCACACATGGCGCGATGGGTTCGCTGGCATTCGGGATCGGCACATCCGAGGTCGAGCATGTGATGGCGACGCAGACCATTCTGCAGAAGCGCCAGAAGAACATGAAAATCTCGGTTGAGGGGCAGGTGGCTCCCGGCGTAACGGCGAAGGATATCATCCTTGCGATCATAGGAAAGATCGGCACCGCGGGCGGCACCGGGCATGTGATTGAGTTTACCGGTTCTGCCATTCGGGCGCTTGATATGGCCGGGCGGATGACGGTGTGCAACATGGCGATCGAAGGGGGCGCACGGGCCGGTCTGGTGGCGCCGGATGAGACCACGTTCGAGTATGTGCGCGGCCGTCCTTTCGCGCCCAAGGGAGCTGATTTCGACGCTGCCGTTGCCTGGTGGAAAACCCTGCCTTCCGACGAGGGAGCGCATTATGACACCGTTGTGGAACTGCGTGCGGAGGATATCGAGCCCTGCCTGACCTGGGGAACAAGTCCGGAGAACGTGATCCCCATCACCGGCACGGTTCCTGATCCCGCGGCTGAGCCGGATGAGGCCAAGCGTGTGCAGCTTGTCCGGATGCTGGAATATATGGGGCTGGAAGCAGGACAGAAGATTGCCGGGACATCGGTTGATGTCGTGTTTATCGGTTCATGCACCAACAGCCGTATTGAGGATCTTCGGGCTGCGGCTGCTGTCGCATCTGGGCGTAAGGTGGCGAGCGGCGTGCGTGCCATGATCGTGCCGGGCTCGGGGAATGTGAAGAAGCAGGCGGAAGACGAGGGGCTGGATCGCGTATTTCTTGATGCAGGTTTCGAATGGCGCGAAGCGGGCTGCTCGATGTGTCTGGGTATGAATCCGGATCGTCTGACGCCGGGACAGCGCTGTGCCTCGACCTCGAATCGTAATTTTGAAGGGCGCCAGGGGCCCGGCGGGCGTACGCATCTCGTCTCCCCGGCGATGGCTGCAGCGGCGGCTGTGACAGGTGTGCTGACTGATGCGCGTGATCTGGTCTGAGGAGAGAAGCAATGGATAAATTCACGGTTCTCTCGGCTGTCGCAGCGCCGCTTCCCGAAGCCAATATCGATACGGACAAGATTATTCCGGCCCGGTTTCTCAAGACCACGAAGCGCACCGGGCTTGGAAAGCACGCCTTTGACGCGATGCGTTATCGTGAGGACGGATCGGAGAATCCGGAGTTCGTGCTGAATCGGGAGCCGTACCGGAAAGCGGAAATCCTGATCACGCATGAGAATTTCGGGTGTGGTTCTTCCCGTGAGCATGCGCCCTGGGCGCTGCTTGATTTTGGTATCCGCTGCGTGATCGCACCGTCTTTTGCGGATATCTTTTTTAATAACAGCTTCAAGAACGGGATTCTGCCGATCCGTCTGCCGCGGGATATCTGCGATCAGCTGATGGAAGATGCACGGATGGGTGCGAACAGCCGGATTACGGTTGATCTTGAGCGACAGGTCGTGATCCGGCCGGATGGCAGCGAGATTGCGTTCGATATCGATCCGCTGCGGCGTCATCTGCTGCTGGAGGGGCTTGACGATATCGGTCAGACGATGCGGCGTGAGTCTGCTATCAGCGCCTATGAGGCAAAGCAGAAAAAGGACGCGCCCTGGATGCCGTCAATCGTGCTCGACTGAATATCAGTTGAGACGGGTCTGATCAGGGGCGCTCGCGGAGGTGAAGGAGCGGTGAATCTGCAGCGCCTTCACGACCCTCTCCGCGTCATCGGCGTTAAATACAAGGCCGACGGCTCCCCATGCAGGGTGCTGGAAGGCGAACACCGATCCGTCGGTATCCGTGTCCGGCTGCAGCGCCCAGGAGGTGTGGCGGACCGGTGAGAACCGCGCGCCCTCGATGGGGGGGACGGCTGAGCCGGCCATGGAGGCGCGAACGGCTCCGAGTGCGCCGATCAGCTCTGAAAGCTGCGTCAGGTCCAGCTCCATGGAGGCTGCCTGGTCTCCGTCTCCGAATGTCAGACGGACTTTTCCGCCTTCCTCCTCCGGAGGAGAGATATGCACATGGGGGAGGGGCATACGGGAACGCTCCGAATATCCGGCAGATCAGATGTGTCAGTCTGTCAGATCATAACATGGACGGGAATGCACGGTCAGGAAAGGAGCGCACCTGCGTGCACCCACCAGCCTGCATGACGGAAAGCCGCAGCTTCCGGGCGGACAGCTTCGCGTGCGGCGTCCGGCGTGTCAAACAGGGCGAAACAGGTCGCTCCTGAACCGCTCATACGGGCCAGGCGGCAGCCGGGGAGAGACCATAAGGCCGCCAGCACTTCCCGGACCGGCGGGCAGATCGCGCAGGCAGGCGCTTCGAGATCGTTGCTCATCTGCTTCAGATCCGCGCACATTGCTGCAGTGTCCGGCCAGGAGCGGGGTAGGTTCAGCGGCGGGGAGAAGGCACCCTGCCGGGCGCGGAAGACTTCCGGCGTGGACACGCCGATGCCCGGGTTGACCAGCACCATGCCGCAGGCGGGCATATCGGGAGCCGGAGCCAGAATTTCTCCGATTCCGCTCATTCTTGCCGGTTTCTGAGCGACGCATACCGGGACGTCCGCGCCCAGGGACTCGGCCATTCTGAGCAGGGTGTTTCTGTCGGATTTCGTATTACTGAGTCGGCTCATCAGGCGCAGAGTCGCGGCTGCATCGGCAGATCCGCCGCCTATGCCTGAGGCAACCGGCAGGCGTTTATCCAGGGTCAGTCGTCCGCCGGATACTGCTCCGTCCGTGTTTCCAAATGCGCGGGCTGCCCGGAGGACGAGATTATCGTCCGAGGTATCATTACTCAGAATATGTCCGAACGGTCCTGTCAGGGACAGGGCCAGCTTCGGACCGTCTGATTCAAGCGTCAGTATATCGCAGGCGTCTGAAAATACGACGAGGCTGTCCAGCAGGTGATAGCCGTCATCCCGTCTGCCGGTGACGTGCAGGGAGAGATTGATTTTTGCGCAGGCGTTTTCTGTAAGATGCACGGGATAAGGACTCTTCGGGGCAGATCAGTCGCGGATGCTCATATCCGCCCGCCGCCACCAGCAGCGTTCCGGAGGGCGGGGAGCGGGAAGGAACGGAAGCGGGTCTCCGGAAAATTCCACGGTATTTGTGGGTGTTTCCTGAAGTGTTATGGCCGTGCAGCGCAGGATGCCTCCTGCGGCAGCCAGCATGACGTCCAGCTTGGCCTTCATCAGGCAGGCCATCATCTCCGTGGTCGGATCGCCGGGTGTGACCACGATACGTGCGGCGCGATGCGGCTCATGCGTTTCAAACCAGCCGAGCAGCGGATCATCTTCCGCAAGCTGCAGGGCATGATCCAGTCGTTCATCCACGAAGCGGTGCCAGGCGCTTTTGGCATCACGGAATGAGACGACCATGTTTCCCGCACCATCCAGCGGACGTGGCGAGGTGGCTTCCAGGCGCACGGTGACGAATTCGTTGTGACCATGGGGCAGGGCACAGCTTTCGCTTGCGCCATGGATCAGCCGGTGCCCCATCGAGAAGCGCCGGGTGAAGATCAGGTCAGGCGCCGGAGGCATAGCGCTCCCATCCCGTCTGGCGGAGCCGGCAGGCCGGGCAGGTGCCGCAGCCATGCCCCCAGGGGTGCATTTTTCTGCGCGTGCCGAGATAGCAGGTATGGCTTTCCCGCCGGATCAGATCGACCAGCTGCGTGTCCCCCAGATCTTCTGCCAGATGCCAGGTTGCGGCCTTATCGATCCACATCAGCGGCGTGTGCAGCACCATCCGCGTTTCCATACCGAGATTGAGCGCGACCTGCAGCGCCTTGATCGTGTCATCCCGGCAGTCCGGATAGCCGGAATAATCGGTCTCGCACACGCCGGTGACGATATGGCGGATACCGCGCCGGAAAGCGAGGGCTGCGGCGAAGGTGAGGAAAATCAGGTTCCGGCCCGGGACGAAGGTGGTCGGGAGGCCGTTTTCTGCCATCGCGATTTCCGCATCACGTGTGAGTGCCGTGTCCGAAACCTCTCCAAGGGCGGAGAGCGGGAGCGTGTGATCCGGGCCGAGACGATTTTTCCAGGCGGGGAACAGTGTTGTCATGCCGTCACGCAGGGCGTCCCGGCAGGACAGCTCGATGGCATGGCGCTGCCCGTAGTCAAATCCCAGGGTCTCCACACGGTCAAAACGTGTCAGGGCCCAGGCGAGACAGGTGGCGGAATCCTGACCGCCCGAGAACAGGACCAGGGCGGCATCGGAGGAAAGCGCGGTCATGTCAGGGAATTCCGATCATCTTGTGCGTCTGCACGGACAGGCGCCACTGAGGATGTGTCATACACCAGTCGATGGCGGTCTGTGTATTGGCCGCGCGATCGGGGCCGTCCATCGGCTGGAGCCAGAATTCCCGGAATGCGAGCATGGCGAAGCGGTCCGGGTGTGCATCCTGCTGCGGCCAGACGAGCTTCAGTTCCTGACCGGAGGTTTGGACGAGTTCCGCACCCGCTTTCGGGCTGACGCAGATCCAGTCAATACCTTCGGGGGCTGTGATCGTTCCGTTGGTCTCGACGGCGATGGTAAAGCCACGGGCTTTCATGGCGGCAATCAGAGAGGCATCAAGCTGCAGGAGCGGCTCTCCGCCGGTAAAGACGACAAAGCGCCGGGCTTCGCCGGAGGCGGGCCATGTTTTTTCGATGGCGTCTGCCAGCGCATCGGCGGAGGTGAACCGGCCGCCGCCCTCTCCGTCCGTGCCGATGAAATCCGTATCGCAGAAACGGCAGACTGCCTTTTCCCGGTCTTCCTCGCGCCCTGACCAGAGATTGCATCCGGCAAACCGGCAGAAAACGGAGACACGTCCGGCCTGTCCGCCCTCTCCCTGGAGTGTGGCGAAGATTTCCTTTACGGCGTAGGTCTGTCGTCCTGTCATATCGGGATGCTGTGCGCTGGCTGTCTGGGGTCTGTCCGGCTCAGTCACTACCCTGGCAGCGCGCGGAGGCATACCGGCGGGAGGCAGTTTTTTTTACATAAAATATCAGGCAAACCCGTCGGGGCCCGCCCTGAAAGGACACACCCGGCTGCAGGAACGGAGCCTGCGGCCGGGTGTGCCGTAAGACGGTCGGATGGAGAAAGCGGCCGCATCACGGGGATGCGGCCATGCTGAGGATCAGCTGCCCAGAGTGAGCTGATCCGCGGAGGTCACACCGACGAATGTTGCCGTGTGTCCGTCGTTGAGCTGGACACACAGATTGCCGTTTCCGGTGGTCGTGCCTGAATAGTCATGCAGGACGGCCGTGGATGTGGCCTTGCTGTAGCCGGTGATCGTGATGTCACCTGCCGAGCCGCCCATGATGGTCAGACGGTTCGTGCCGTTGCTCAGATCGGCATTCAGTGCGCCGCGGCCGGAGGCAACGAGATCCAGCCCGCCGGAGCCCGTCGTGATGGTGGCTGCACCGCCGCCGGTCGTGATGCTGGCATGCTTGGACCCACCGTAGTAAGTCAGCGAGCCGGTGTTGCCCACGGAAGATGCCGTATCGTTGAGCTGCACGATGGTTGTCGTGCCGCTTGCGTTGGCAGCGTTTGTCTCGTGGATCACGGCATTGCCCGTACCGGTGCTTGTGGTGCCGGAAGAGGCCTGCACCGAAGCGAGGTAGTATCGAGTCGCTTCCTGTTGCCAAGGTGTAGAAATCCAGGGTGTTGCTGCCGGACCAGACATTGAGCGAGCCGGTTGAGGTCACGTTATCGGTGCCCCATTTATCGGAGTTGAGGACCAGCGTGCCCTTGTTGGCGGTGATATTCGCCGTCGTGGTGTCACCGTAGAGTGTCATGTAGCCGTCGCCGGATTTGCTGACGGTGATGTTCAGCGTGGTGGACGTCTCGGTTGAGTCGTTCAGTGCGGCATGAACATCTCCTCCGTCTGCGTTAATCACCGAGTGTCCGTGGAAGGCCGTGATGACGGCTGTTGCGGAGTTTACAACGTTCAGCGCAACGGAAGTGCCGCTTGCGGAGCCGTTATAGTAAAGCGTCGTGTTAATGCCCGTGCCTGTGTAATACAGGCTGGCGGCCGAGCCCGTGATGTGGACACCGCTGCCGTCCGTTGTTCCGGAGAGAGAGGTTTCCGCAATCGAACCTGCCCCGCCCGATACGGCATAGGTGTCGTAGGTTGCGGCGGAAGCGGCGAGTGCCACGGTCGAGGAGATGGCCGTTCCGGCCGTGTCGAGCCGGAGCAGTGATCCCTCACGGCCATCGGAGGAGATGCTCAGTTTTTCCGGGCAGCTCCAGGTTGCATCCAGAGCCAGGTTCCAGCTGTCGGACCCTGCCGAGATGGTGAGGATATTTCCCTGGATCGTCGCTGATTTCACGGCCGACGGATCAATTCCGTCGAGGTCGATCTGTGCGCCGGCGGCCAGATGGAACACCGAACCGCCGATCGCGGCTGCAGGGTCGAGGACGAGTGTTCCTCCGGAGGCAACGCTTGTCTTTCCGGTCAGGACACCTGCGTCATGCACTTCCAGCGTTCCGCCGCTTGCGATCGAGACGGAGGTGAGGATACCGCCGGACGCCACGTCTGCCCGTGCGCCGTTGCCGACGGAGAGCGTATCGATCCGGCCGCCGTTCATGACGACGTTCATCTGCCCAGCCGACAGGGAGGCCGAGGACAGTTCTGCGCCCAGCGCGGTCGGAATACCGCTGACATATCCCCATTTGTTGAGGTTCAGGGAGACGATACCGGTGCTGAGGACATGGCTTTTGGGTGTGGACTCGTGCGTCGTGTCGTCAGTTAAGCAGTATGATGATTGAGGCGAACTGCACGGCTGCGAGGAAAGTAGATTTGAGTTTGTCG
>NZ_JAJJND010000061.1 GCF_029759835.1 Acetobacter sp. AN02 | reverse complement strand
AGATCGTCGAACAACCTTGGCGCATCATGTCAATCGGACTGCGCAATTGGGCACATAGGTTCTAGCAATCAACGGTTTGTATGAACCGCTCCGGGTTTACCGGAGAGTAAAACACTCAAAGGATGAGCCCTATGACGAACCATAAATTCACCCCTGCCTATCCTGCTGAACTTCGAGAACGCGGAGTTCGGCTTTTTCGAGAGCACCGAGGTGACTACGCCAGCGACAATGCGGCTTACAAGGCGATTGCACCGAAGCCTGGTTGTTCTCCGGACAGCCTGCGTGTCTGGTGCCAGCTGGCCGAACGTGACGCCGGCCAGCGCGGCGGGCTGACGAGCGCCGAGAAGGACCGGATCAAGGAACTGGAGCGTGAGGTGCGGGAGCTTCGGCAAGTCAACGAGATCCTGAAGAAAGCCAGCGCGTATTTCGCGGCGGCGGAGCTCGACCGCCCCTTCCGCAAATGATCGCATTCATCGACGATCACCGTGACGTCTTTGGTGTCGGGCCGGTCTGCCAGGTTTTGGGGATCGCATCATCGACGTTTTATGCTTTCAAGGCTGTTGAACGTGATCCGGCATTGGCCTCGGAGCGTGCGAGGCAGGATCGGCTGGACATGGCAGCCATCAGAGATGCCCTTTGACGGCAGTGGTGGCCGATATGGAGTGCGCAAGGTCTGGCACCAGTTACGCCGCAGCGGCCACGACATTGCCCGCTGCACGGTGGAGAGGCTGATGAGGACCATGCGAATACAAGGCGTTGTCCGTGGCAGGAAGGTCATCACGACCAACCCGGATACGGCACAACCTTGCCCGGACGACAGGGTGAACAGGGTCTTCGTGGCAGACATGCCGAACCAGCTATGGGTGAGCGACTTCACCTGCGTGTCGACCTGGCAGGGCATGGTCTATGTGGCTTTCGTCATCGACGTCTTCGCCCGCAAAATTGTCGGCTGGCGCGTCTCGACCTCAATGACGACGGGCTTCGTCCTCGACGCCCTGAACCAGGCCATCTGTCAGCGTGCGCCAGGTGAGACCAGTCAACTGATCCATCACAGCGATCGGGGGAGCCGGTATCTGTCGATCCGATACACAGAGAGACTGGCTGAGGCAGGCATCGATACTTCGGTCGGCAGTGTCGGGGATTCCTATGACAACGCTCTCGCCGAAAGCATCATTGGCCTGTTCAAGACAGAGGTGATCAAGTTCCTCGGCCCATGGAAGTCCGTCGGACAGGTCGAATGGGAAACCCTGAAATGGGTCGACTGGTACAACAACACACGTCTGCACAGCGCCATCGGTTACGTCACGCCGAACGAAGCCGAGGAGATCTTCTATACAATCCTGAACGATGATAAAAAAGCAGCCTGACTATTGAACCAAAAACTCTCCGGTAAACCCGGGGCGGTTCAGTCAATAAATTCGAAAAATTTCTAGCTAAATATATATTTGTATATCTATTAAGATTAATAAGTTTTATTTCTTGTAAAGGAAGATTAATGTCAAAATATAAAATAATATTTGTTTATAATATTTATGATTCGATTTCTGATGACTATCTTATGAAGATATGCGTGTCATTTCTTGCCATAGAATTCTTGTATGGGGGTAGATGCTTTTCAATGCTATCTCCCGCATGGTCATTAGGCATAAATTCATTTCATATTGATAATTTTCTGCCTTCTAGGGTGCGCATGCATCAAAGAAGTTCTCGGAGTGAATGTGTGATGCTTGGTTTAGCGGATCGACTTAACGGAATTTCCATATCAGCCTCTGCTGCAATGACGGATAAAGCTACGGCGCTGAAGGCCGAAGGTATTAAGGTTATTAGTCTTTCCTCGGGTGAGCCGGATTTTCCGACACCTCCGCATGTGGTGGAAGCTGCTGTGGCGGCAGCACGGGCGGGTGATACAAAATATCCGCCTCAGGCTGGTAAACCGGCGCTCAAAAAGGCAGTTCGTAATAAATTTCTGCGTGAAAATAATCTGGATTATGCGCTGGATGAAGTCCTGATTGCCAATGGCGGAAAGCAGATCATTTTTGATGCCATCATGGCGACCTGCAATACGGGCGATGAGGTTGTGCTGCCTACCCCATACTGGATCAGCTACGCGGATCAGGCGCGTTTGGCCGGGGCCAGTGTTGTTCAGGTTCCTTGCAAAGCAGAAAACGGCTTCAGGCTTGCGGCGGATGATCTGGAAGCGGCCATTACAGAGCGGACAAAATGGGTCATCCTGAATTTCCCGAACAACCCGTCCGGTACCTGCTGCCCGCGTGCAGATATGGAAGCTATTGCGGCCGTTCTGCTCAAGCATCCAAACGTTTGGATTATGACAGATGATATCTATGAACATCTGGTTTATGACGGCTTTGAGTTCTGCACGATTGCACAGGTTGAGCCGCGCCTGAAAGATCGTGTTCTGACGGTGAATGGTGTCTCCAAAGCCTATGCCATGACAGGCTGGCGCGTTGGATATGGTGGTGGGCCTAAAAAGCTGATTGCCGCCATGAATAACATGCAGGGGCAGTCCACCAGCGGCATTAATACGCTGGCTCAGGCCGCCGCTGTTGCCGCTCTGGAAGGCCCGCAGGATTTCCTGAAAGACCGTGCGCGGGAGTATCAGACCCGGCGTGATCTGGTGGTTGGTCTGCTGAACGCCATTCCAGGCATTCGTTGCCACAAGCCGCAGGGTGCTTTTTATGTTTATGCAGATATCAGTGCCTGCATGAATAAGGTTTCTGAATGTGGGAAAACCATTGCAACAGACACAGATTTTGTCATGGGTCTTCTGGAAGAGCAGCAGGTGGCTACCGTACAGGGAACAGCCTACGGCATGAGCCCGTTCTTCCGTGTTTCTTACGCGACAGATGTTGAAACACTGCGTGAAGGATGTGAGCGGATTGCCAGATTTGTGGCAGGCTTGAAGTAAAAGAAACATACAATCCGGCAAGTCTTTCAAGGTTTGCCGGATAATGAGAAACCCCGCTCTGAATAGGCGGGGTTTTCTTATGGCTGCTTTATGAAAAGCGTTTGTTAATCAGGCAGGCTGAAGTGTCAGAACTGTCTGACCATAGCCAATCAGATCACCCTCTTTTGCTATAAACTGCGCCACGGTGCCGTTTTGTGGCGCTGTAATAGGAACCGTCAGTTCCCCAATTTGCAGCATAGCAACGGTATCTTCTGCCCGCACAGAGCTGCCTTCCGGTGCAAACTCTTTCTTTGTAACGGGATTGCACAGCAGCACATTCCCAAAATACGGAGCCTTTACCGGAATGTCGGTGGAAAGTGCTTTTTCCGGATGCTTCTGTGCAGAGGGAGAAGCAAGCGCAGCGGAAGGGGTCGCAGGAGGGTCATAGTCACCAACGCTGATACGCAGACGGGTACCATGGGCATTAGACAACTCAAGGCTGCTCAGGCCAGCGTCCTTGAGCCATTGACTGATCTGCACAACCGCTTCTGAATTCGGAAGAGTTTCAAAATTCGGGACAGATAAAGGCATGTTCATCAGGACTGTTCCCTTTTTTCCAGCCAATGCTCCAGATGGTGAATGTCCACGCCACCTTCCACAAATCCGGGATCAGACAAGAGTGCCTGATGGAGCGGGATGTTGGTCAGGATGGTTTCAACCTGCAGTTCAGCAAGTGCTACTTTAAGACGGCAAATAGCTTCGTCGCGCGTTGCACCCCGTGCAATGACTTTGGCAATCAGGGAGTCATAATACGGCTGCACAACACTCCCTGCGACAATATGCGTATCCAGACGGATGCCTGCGCCGCCGGGAACATCCCAGCGGCTGACGCGGCCCGGAGAGGGCGCGAAGGAAAACGGGTCCTCCGCATTAATCCGGCATTCAATGGCATGACCCGTGGCGTGGATAGCGCTTTGCTCGAGATCCAGCGGTTTGCCCTGCGCAATTTCAATCTGTGCACAGACAATATCAATACCGGTGGTTTCTTCCGTAATCGGATGCTCAACCTGCAGGCGCGTGTTCATTTCAATGAAGGCGAAAATGCCGTCTTCATACAGGAACTCAAACGTACCAGCACCGCGATAGCCAATATTGCGGCAGGCCTGAGCGCAACTTGCCCCGATTTCTGCAATCAATTCGGGCGGAATGCCGGGCGGCGGTGCTTCTTCCAGCACTTTCTGGTGCCGCCGCTGCAATGAGCAGTCTCGCGCGCCCAGCCAGAGCGCCTTGCCATGGGTATCGCACAGCACCTGAATTTCAATATGTCTGGGCTTCTGCATGAAGCGTTCCAGATACAGCGTCGGATTCCCGAAGGCCTGCTGCGCTTCCTTGCGAGTCAGCGCAACCGCCTTGATCAGTTCGTCGGCTGACCAGACCACCCGCATCCCACGACCACCACCACCACCAGAGGCTTTGACAATGACCGGGAAGCCAACCGCAGAAGCCAGCTCCAGAATGTCCTGCTCTTTCTCGGGGAGGGGGCCATCCGAACCGGGCACGCACGGCACGCCAGACGCCTGCATGGTCTGCTTGGCGGTAATCTTGTCGCCCATCAGGCGGATGGATTCAGGCGTCGGACCGATGAAGGTGATTCCGGCCTTTTCAACAGCTTCCGCAAAGTCGGCATTTTCCGACAAAAAGCCATAGCCGGGGTGAATTGCCGTCGCCCCTGTGACCTTAGCGGTCAGAATAATGGCATCGGCATCCAGATAGCTGCGGGCGGCAGAAGCCGGGCCAATGCACAGCGCTACATCTGCTTCCAAAACGTGGCGGCTCTGGGAATCTGCTTCGGAATAAACAGCAACCGTTTCCAGTCCAAGCTGGCGGCAGGCGCGTTGAATGCGCAGGGCGATCTCGCCCCGGTTGGCAATCAGGACGCGCCCGAAAGGGTGGACGGCGCTCATGACAGACGTATCAGAGGCTGATCGGCCTCAACTTCACTGCCATCGGTCACCAGTATGACCTCAACACGGCCAGCAACCTCGGTTTTGACCGGGGTGAAAACTTTCATGGCTTCTATCAGACCTATCTGCTGTCCGACGCTTAGAGTGTCTCCTACCGCCACAAAAGGCGGGGTATCCGGGGAAGGAGACAGGTGGAGGGTGCCATACATGGGGGCGGTCACAACACGCTCTGCCTGAGGGGGGGGGGCAGGCGTTGGAGCGGGGCTGGATGGGGTTTGCCCTGCAGACGGTTCTACCGATGCGGAAGGGCGGCTGGGAGCAGGGGCAGCAGCCGCGGCACCCTGTTCTGAACGCGTGATTTTAAGAGTCTGGCCGCCTTCCGAAATCTCAAGCTCACGGAGCGGAGCACGGCCAAACAGGTCTATCAGCGCTTTGAGAGCTTGAGTGTCCATAGCTATCAGGATTTAGCCGGTTTCTTTGCAAAGTTCAGGCCACCCACAACCTGCATGGTGGGCAGCACCTCCATGAAGCTGACATTCATGCGCTGCGGAGCAGAGATGGCAAAAGCGATGGAATTCGCAAGATCTTCGGGAAGAAGGGAGTCGTATTCATCAAAGAAGCGACGCTGAGCTTCTTCCATGTTGCCAATCAGGCGGCCAAAGACTTCTGTCTGCACGCGGGCCGGAGAGACTTCCGTCACGCGGATGTTCTTGCCGAACAGGTCACACCGCAGCTGCTGAGAGAGGGAATGCACACCAGCCTTAGTGGCGTGATAAACCGTGTTGCCACCGGCAAACGCGTAATGGCCGGCAATGGACGTGATGTTGACGATATGGCCGCGGTCCCGTGCAATCATGCCCGGCAGAGCCAGGCGGGTCAGTTGCAGGACGGCGCGCAGATTGATGTCCACCAGCCCGTCAATATCTTCTTCCGTCGTGTTGGTGATGTTGCCTGTGCGGGACTGACCGGCATTGTTAACGAGAATATCAATCTCATGCTCTTTGAAGATCGCGCCCATGGCGTCCAGATCTGCCACGCTGGCGGCGTGCACAATGCAGCCGGTTTCTGTGGCTAGCTTGTCTAGGCGTTCCTTGTCACGGGCCACGGCATGCACTTCCAGCCCCAGTTCCCGCAGGCGACGAACGGTCGCGGCACCAATGCCTGAGGAGGCGCCGGTAACAAGTGCTGTGCTGTAAGGCTGTGTCGTCATGATATGAAATATCCTGATGTCTATGGACCGGAACTGCCCTGCTGCGCAGGCCAGACTTCAATAAGCCATTTAACTTTAGAGACGGAATATTCCATTGGCCAAGATCAGTTCCGTCTTGCGTCATAAGATTATCCAATGTCACCGCGCGGCGGGGTGGTCATAAGATTATTGTATGTCATCACAGGCAGATAATGTTGGCAGGGGTTCGCTTTCTAACCGTATCGTTACGGACGCAATACAGAGCACCTCACAGGATGTTATTTGATGGCTGCCATTTTACACTATTGTTCCTACGCGCATGACTGAAACCATCACTACGCTGAAGGTAGATCAGTTTGCTGGTTCAGCAGAGGTGCCCACCATCAGCATGATCGGCACGCGGGCCATGCTGTTTGAAGCGCCCGGTGCGTTTACGCTGGCCTGTCAGCGGCGGATCTGGGCGCTAATGGATGCCTGTTCCGAACGGCCGGATATTGCGGAAGTCATGCCGGGTGTCACCAATCTGATGCTGATTTTCTCCATCCCGCCGGAAAATCCGGAGACGGTGGCGTGCTGGCTGCGTAAGGCATGGGAGACGCTGCCCGAGAAGCACATCAAGGGCCGCCTGTTTGAAGTGGCGGTCCGTTATGGCGGTGAGCTTGGGTCAGACCTTCCGCGCGTTGCCGAGCATTGCGGCATGTCTCCTCAGGAAGTCATCACGCTGCATCAGGCCCCCCTTTATACAGTATGTGCGCTTGGGAGCGTGCCGGGGTTTGGCTATCTGCACGGGCTGGAGCCGCGTTTGGAAACCCCGCGTAAATCTGTCCCATCCTTAAAAATGCTTGCAGGCACAGTTACGATTGGTGGGCCGCAGGCCGGGATTTCTGCGCTGACAGGCCCGAATGGCTGGAACTCCATCGGTTTTAGCGACCTGGTGATGTTCGACCCGGAACGCGAGCCGCCCGCCTTGTTCGAAGTGGGTGACCAGATTCGCTTTTATGCCGAAAGTATTGAAGTGTGATTACAGTTCTTGAAACCGGTGTGCTGAACAGTGTGCAGGATGCGGGCCGTTTTGGGTATCGCCATCTGGGTGTGAGTACATCCGGCGTAATGGATCCTCTGGCGCTGCGCTGCGGGAATATTTTGCTGGGTAATGCACCGGACGCTGCCTGTCTTGAAGTGCAGACCTTTCCTTTCAGGGTGCGGTTCGACAAGGCTGTCAGCTTTGTTGTCACCGGCGGGGAAGGGACGATCAAACTTGGAGAGCGTGCGCTTCAACCATGGTCAGTCGCCACGGCGCAGGGGGGGGGCGTTCTGACGCTCGACCGTCCTTCTGTCGGCGCGCGGATGTATTTGTGCGTTTGTGGCGGGATTGATGTGCCGGTTGTGCTCGGCTCTCGCAGCACGCAGTTGCGTGGGGGCTTTGGAGGCTATCTCGGGCGCCCGCTGCAGGCGGGCGATCAGCTTTCGGGCGTTGGGGGTTGCATACCGGACGGCTTCGGGGCGGTTCCTCCCTTGCGCGCACTCCCCGCAGCGTGTGCCGAAGAAAAAGAAAAGACCGTGACCCTGCGAGCTATTCCGGCAACAGACTACTTCCTGTTCACGGAAGAAGCGCATGCCCATTTCTGGTCCGCATCCTGGCAGATTACAGCGCAAAGCAACCGACTTGGTTACCGTCTGAAAGGCGGGGCTTTAAAGCTGACGCATCCTGTTGAGTTGCGTTCTTACGGGGTTATTCCCGGAATTATTCAGGTCCCCCCGGCAGGCGAGCCGATTGTTCAGATGGCGGACGCTAATACAGCCGGTGGTTACCCGCGCATTGCCACGGTAATCGAAGCTGATTTGTGGCGTCTTGCTCAGGCGCGCATTGGCAGTTTTGTGCAATTACAGTGCTGTGACCATGCAGAAGGTTTGCAGGCCATGCGGAATGAAGAGGCGTATCTGCAGGATCTTCAGGATAATGTTGCCCTTTACAGAAAATCTTTTATGCGAAGGGAGGCCGGTCAGGCCGGTAAAAAATCATGAAAATTGATTTGAATGCCGATATTGGAGAGGGCTTTGGCCGCTGGACGATTGCGGATGATGCCGCGCTGATGGACGTGATTTCATCGGCCAATATTGCCTGCGGCTTCCATGCGGGTGACCATCTGATTATGGACCGCGTTGTGCGGGCCGCCAAAGAGCGTGGTGTAAGCATTGGAGCCCATCCGGGCCTGCCTGACCGGATGGGGTTTGGCCGCCGAACCATGGTTGTCAGCGCTGAAGAAATGGAAGCCATGCTGGCCTATCAGATTGGTGCGCTTAAAGGGATTGCCGCTCGTCATGGCCTACGGGTAGGCCATGTCAGCTATCATGCAGCATTTGGCACAATGGCCAATGCGGATCAGGAGCTGGCGGACCGTCTTGCCCGCGTTATTGCGCAGATTGATCCTGATCTGGTGATGCTGGCCATGGAAGGGCAGCCGATTGACCTGGCTGCCAGAAAAGCCGGTTTGCGGGTGCGCTCCCTTTTTCTGGCGGATCGGGCTTATCAGGCCAATGGGGCACTGGTGCCACGTGGGCTGGAAGGCGCAGTGATTCACGATCTGGATAAAGTCAAGGAACGCGTAAAGCAGTTTCTTGAGACCGGAAACGTGACCACTTTTGATGGCAAATCGCTGCCCATTCACTCCCGCTCTATCCTTGTGCATAGCGACACGCCGGGTTCCGATAAGCTGGCGCAGGCGATTGCCTCACAGATTGCTGTGATGGGTGGTGAGATTGCGGCGGCTGGAGGATAAAAGACTTTGAGAAGACCGGGGCAGAAAAAGAACGATAATGACCATGCAACATAATCTTGCGCGTGGTGCGTATCTGCTGGCTTTGGCCACACTTTTTACCGCTCTTCTCAATGCACTGCAGAAAATTACCGGTTCAACGCTCTCTGTTGTTGAAATCGTCTTTTTCAGAAACTTATTTTCTCTGCCCTTTGTCGTGGTGATTGCGCTGCGAGGCGGCCTTGTGCTGAAGACCAACCACTTTGGCGGCCATGTCATCCGCTCCGTTGTCGGGTTGATCAGCATGATCATGACGGTTGTTGCTGTGACACATCTCCCGTTGGCAGAGCAGCAGGTTTTATCTTACACGCAGCCGCTTTTTCTCATTCTTCTGTCGATCCCGCTCATGCATGAACGGCCGTCTGTCCAGCGCTGGATTGCTGTGGCGGTCGGATTTGTTGGTGTTGTTGTTGTGGCAACCGGGAAGGGGCTTCTTGGCGGTAGTCATGGCACCGTTCTAACATGGGCTTATGCGGTTGCGCTGGCGCAAGGCGCAGTCGGTGCTTTGACAACCATGCAGATCCGCCAGCTTTCCGCGACGGAAAAAAGCACAACTATTGCCATGTGGCAGGCTATTTTGATGACGGCAGCCACCGCTGCAGCCTTGCCGTTTGTCTGGCATATTCCAACCCGCGCAGATTTACTCTGCCTTATTGCCGTGGGCGCTTTTGCTGGGATTGCACAGGTTTTGCAGACGGAAGCCTTTGCCTCTGCACAAGTTTCCGCCATTGGCCCGTTTGCTTATTGCGGTCTGGTCTGGGCAGCGTTGATTGGCTGGCTGGGTTTTGGGGAAGTTCCCGGTGTCGCCATGTTTGTGGGTGGTTTGCTGATTATCGGCTCTGGTCTCTGGATGCTGCGGCATGAAAGACCGGCAAAGCAAAAAACAATTTTAGAATCAGAATCTTCCTCAGGAACACCTTAAAAAATCTGTAAAAAAGCACCGAAGGTATGGCGTAATCGTAATGTTCCGTTATCGTAAAAAAGACTGATGGGTTGTGTGAGGCCCAGGTGCCTTTCAAGGCAGAAGGTTTGAAGGGTAATCAAGCGATGAACAAAAACGCAGACTCATCACGATACGTATTTTTTGGCATGATTTTCCTGATGTATGTCATCAGTTATGGAGATCGTGCGGCTCTTTCCATTTCTCTGCCTGACCTTGGCCGTGAATTTTCTCTTTCATCTGTCCAGATGGGATGGGTGTCCTCCAGTTTTCTCTGGTCTTATTTTGTGTTGAATCTACCATCGACCATTCTGCTGGATAGCGTCGGCGCGCGCCTTGTGGGCAGTCTGGCTGTTTCCGTCTGGTCCTGCGCGATGATTCTGGGCGGCATGACCCGCAATGTGACACAGTTTATTTTAACACGCATGCTGCTGGGCGTGGGGGAAGCTCCCACATTTGGTGTGGGTGCAACCATCGTTCGCAATTGGGCTAAACCACAGGAGCGCGGCACCGTCATGACGGTGCTGCTGACAGGCATGCAGATCGGGCTTGCTGGCGGTACGATTGCCGGAGCCTACCTGATTGCAAAAGTGGGTTGGCGGTTTGAATTTATGGCGCTGGGTGTTGTGGGGCTGATCTGGGCGCTTGCCTGGTGGCTGCTTTACAGGAATCCGGAAAAGTCAGACACGCAGGCGCGTGTTCGCCCTATTCGCGTTTCAGAGGTACTGTCTCTGTTCCGCTCTTCCACATTTTGCGGCATTCTGGTTGTGCAGTGCACACAGAATTTTCTGAACTTTCTCCTGATGTCCTGGGTGCCGTTCTATCTGATTCATGAATTGCACCTGAATGTTCTGGGCTCCGGAAGTGGCACGGCAGGGTGTTATGTGCTGGGTGCTATCGGAGCGGTGTTTCTGGGGCGTATGGCAGAGCATTTTGTTTTCCGCAAGAATTCTGACCCCAGCCATCGGCGGTTTATTGTTGCGTTCAGTATTATCGGAAGCGCGATGATTGGCTTTCTTCCGTTTTTTCATGAAGAAATGCCGATTCTGGCTGTTTTATCCCTTTCACTCTGTTGTCTGATTGCAGCGAACGGGGCGAATACCGCCATGCTTGCAGATATGTTGCAGGACGGCCAGAAAATCGGATCAGTCACCGGTGTAACGCTGACATTTAGTAATGCTCTTGGCCTTACGGCTCCGATTCTGACGGGCTATATCGTTGCCTGGACTGGGAATTTCAACATGGCGTGGTATCTGTGCGCTGTTGCTCTGATTGTTGCTGGCGTGATTTCCCTCATGACCGTGCGTAAGCCGATTGTCATGGAATGATTTTGTAAACTATTGCTCTGTAAGCACTGGCCAAAAAAGGCGATAGGAAGAGTTTGATCTGACACATTGTCGCTCATGGCTGCGTTTTGATTGAGTTTTTTGGAAATGAAACCTGCGCAAGACCATTTGTGGTCATGCGGGGGATTTTTTATGTCGCAAAGAAGATCTTATATTTTTAAACCAATCAGAAAATTCCTTTAGGAAGCAACATATCAATATTCAGTATGACACCAAAACATAACGGAAACGTATCATAAGGAAACCAGATAAGTTTCTTAATCCTACCGGATTTCAGGGTGATGCGATGGCCAGAATATCGAAATTTGAATTGTCACTCGTCGCGAGTGTGGCGTTCGGTGCTCTTGTTCCCGCAGGAAGTGGGTTTGCAGCAAGTGCAGCATCACCGACAGGAAAGCCTCAGAAGGTTTTTGTGAAAAAGACAAAAGCGACTTCTGTAAAAGCAGCCCTCACACGTGCGCGTGCAAAACCGACCCCAATGAGAGGTGGTGAAGAATCCATTGAAGTCGGTGGTCATTCTGGCAGTTCCGTATTTTCGCCTGCCACGCCTAAGCACAGCACCACGCAAGTGACTGTTGTGACGGGTGCTGAGCTTTTGAAAACCGGCCAGACAAACGTTCTCTCTGCTCTGGCACAGGCCAATCCGGCTATTACAACGGCGGCTCTTCCGGGCGGTGGCGCAAGCTCCTTTGTGCAGACCATGCAGCTGCGTGGTCAGTCCCCGGATGATACGCTGATTCTGGTTAACGGCCATCGTCGCCATATCGGCGCGAATTTTAATTCAAACTCTGGCACCAACTGGGGGAGTGAGCCGGCTGATATTTCCCTTATTCCGGTTTCCGCCATTGATCATATTGAAGTGGTGACAGAAGGGGCTTCTGCTCTGTATGGGCAGGACGCCATTGCAGGGGCCGTGAATATTGTGCTGAAGCATGATACACATGGTGGCACCATCAATTTTAAAAATAGCGGTTACTACGCAGGGGATGGTCAGGCTCTGGATGGTTCTGCCAATTACGGCATGGCTCTGGGCCGGAAGGGTGGTTACCTTGACCTTGCTGCTCAGGTTTCTCATCAGCTTCCCACAACGCGTGGCGGCGATTTTTACGGCAGACTATTTGATGATTCCAGAAATGAAACAGCCAACCGCAATGTTCAGCGCGGCTTAGGAATTCCCAAATCCACGCTGGAAACCATCAGCGAGAACATGTCTGTTCCCCTGGCGCGAGGCTTTAATTTTTACAGCACGTCCACCTTCTCACACCGACGCGCCAATGTGCCGGAAACCTACCGTGCGAATACCAGCTCGGATGAGTGGATCAATCCTGATCTGTATGCTGATGGCAACCAGCCTTACATCGCCATGGATCAGCTCGATTTTGAAACCGATAACGGCATCAAGGCACGCAAGTTTGGTTTTGCGTGGGATGCTTACGTGACCTACGCGCGTGATAAACAGAATTACAGCACCACGAATTCCGAAAACGTTTCTATTCCCGGTAGCACGCAAACGTCCTTTTATGACGGTGCATCTATTGCCACGCAGTTGACGGCTGGTTTGCGTGGATCCCGTTCATTCCGTCCAGACTGGGCACCCAAGCCGATCAATCTGCGGTTTGGTGGTGAATATCGCCACGATACGTTCCAGATGGTTGAAGGTGAGGCGTCGTCCTGGAGCGGTATGGGGGCGACTGACCATCCGGGTAACGTCCCAATGGCCGCAACTTACCAGAACCGCGATGTGTATGAAGGCAATGTCAATCTCGACTTCTATGTCACCCAGAAGTGGGAATGGACGCTGGGCGGTCGCGTAGGCAGTTATAATAATATTGCCACAGTTGAAACCGGCTCTGTTGGTACCCGCTATAACTTCAACAAACGCTGGGCTATTCGCGCCAATATCAACACGGGTTATCGTCCTCCTACGCTGGGTGCACTGTCCTATTTCTATTCAGCCCCGTATCCCGGTTATACGGTTGACCAGATTCCGGCCAGCAGCGCTATTGCCAAATATCTTGGTGCAGGCAGCATGAAGGGGCAATATTCACGTAGCTATTCGATCGGTTTTGACGCAACCCCGGTTGATGATTTCCATGTAACAGGAAACCTGTATTATATTGCCATTAACGGCAGAATGGGCAGCACCAAAACCTATTCGGTCAACCAGAATGACTCTGAACTTCTGGAACTGCTGAAAAATGCAAATCTGGAAAGTGCAACATCGCTTTCTTATTATGCAAACCTGTATAACACGCAGACATTTGGTGGGGACTTCAGCGCCGATTATACTTTGCACACGGCAAAGCTTGGTCAGTTCCGTTTTGCTATGGGGATCAATTTCTCGGATAACGAAATCCGATCTGCAAAATCTGATCTGGTGAATGAATACAGTAAGATGATGGTTCTGCATTCCGCTCCAAAAAACCGCGAACAGATAAGCATGAACTGGACACGCGGGAAGTGGTCTGCTTCCGTGCAGGAACTGCGTTATGGGTCCATTGTCTATATGGCAGCGCCCACCGGGGCGGGGGCTGTGCCGTTCCAGCAGAATCCGGGCTTCATCACCAATCTCGAAGTTGATTATAAAATTCTTCCGCGTTGGACTGTTGGTGTGGGCGCCAATAACGTTGGGAACAAGCGCCCGACGCGTGTGCCGCACTCTATTGCCAATACGCAGCAGGGCTTGGCTAAATATGCGTCCTATTCTCCTTATGGGTTTAGCGGTGGCATGTATTACGTCAAAACCTCTCTGGATTTTTAACGCTGCTAAGTGTTCCAAGATGGTGCACACGCTAGATTTAAGAGCCTGACTCAAAAAGGCGTTTTAAATGGTTTTTGGCGGAAAACTGAGCCTCGTTTGAATTGAAAGCCGTCAGGCCTGGGAAGTCGTGCCCCCGACTTCATGACCATATCTCGTGATTGAGCGGATAAAATACCTATGTAGCCTTCACACTGAAAATCATCCCCCCATAAGTTTCTGAAATCACTCAATTCATTTTCGGTCAGGCTCTAAGGGTATGAGCGCTGCCGCAGATCGGTTCACCAGAATAGGGTGACAGGTCTGCGGCAGTTTTTTTGAGAAAATCCGGGCGGAAAGGGTGTCCTGATGTCTTGTAAAAAGAGTGTCGATCCGAAGGCAGGCAGCGACCAGCGGACTGAACAGGATAGTCTGGGAGCCTATGTCCTGCCGCGTCATGCGCGGTGGGGGGTGCATACTGCGCGTGCCATAGATAATTTTCCGGTTACAGGAACGCCGATAGGAAAATTTCCGGATCTCATTAAAGCACTTGTTCTGGTCAAACAGGCTGCGGCTTCAGCTAATCATCAGTTGGGCTATCTGTCGCCAGAAAAGGCTGCGATGATTGAAAAGGCCTGTCAGGAAATAAATCAAAACCTGCCGGAATATTTGTCCGATTTTAAAGTTGATGTGCTGCAGGGCGGGGCCGGAACCTCGACCAACATGAACGCCAATGAGGTGGTGGCCAATGTCGGGCTTCTAGGCTCAGGTCTTGAGGCCGGCCAGTATGACAATCTGCATCCCAATGACGATGTGAACATGTCTCAGTCCACTAATGACGTGTATCCGACTGCCGTCAAAATTTCCGTCTGTTTTGCCTTGCGGTCTTTTCTGCCGTCTTTGAAACAGCTGGTGAATGCATTCGAGGAAAAAGCGGACGAGTTCAAATCTGTCCTGAAAATAGGCCGTACCCAGTTGCAGGATGCTGTCCCGATGACTCTGGGGCAGGAGTTCAAGGCCTATGCGGGCACCTTGCGGAAGGAAATTGCCGCAGTTGAAGGTGTGGTGCCGCAGCTTTCTGAAATCAATCTGGGTGGCACGGCTATTGGCACTGGGATTAACTGTGACCCACGATATGGCGCACTGGTGACGGCTCATTTGTCTGACCTGTGTGGCTTTCCGCTAAAGCAGGCTGAGAACCTGATTGAAGCAACGTCGGATGTCGGGGCGTTTGTGACCTGCTCAAGTGTTCTGAAGCGGCTGGCTATCAAGATTTCCAAAATTGCGAATGATCTGCGCCTGCTGTCCAGCGGCCCGCGTGCCGGGTTGGGCGAAATTGTTCTGCCTGCGGCTCAGGCGGGCTCTTCCATCATGCCGGGTAAGGTTAATCCGGTTATTCCGGAAATGGTCAATCAGGTGGCTTTTATGGTGATCGGGCATGATGCTACCGTCTCATTCTGTGCGGAAGGCGGCCAGCTCCAGCTGAATGCGTTTGAACCCGCCATGGGCTACTGCATTCTGGATTCCATCCAGATGATGAAGAACGCCTTCGACGTTCTGGCGGAAAAATGCGTGCGCGGTATTCATGCCAACAAGGAACGCTGTCTGGAGCAGGTGCAGAACAGTATTGGCATTATTACCGCCTTTGTGCCGGTGCTGGGGTATGAGTTGTGCGCGTCCATCGCCAAACAGGCTCTGGCTGAAAACCGGCTGGTGGCCGATGTGCTGAAGGAGCGTGTGCTGATGTCACCCGAACTGCTGGAGGATCTTCTGAAGCTGGAAGCAATGATAGTCCCATTGCGCAAACAGACAAGTAATACCAACTCTGGGATGCCCTGACTCATATTTGATTTCTTTAGGGTATCGTTTTGGATCGCCCTGTGATTCACTGGATGTTGCACCGGGGAGACATCCAAATGGGCAGAGCGTTGGCATTGCGTGAAGATTACGATGCGGTGGGTCTGCGT